>USEW01000124.1 GCA_900553845.1 uncultured bacterium | reverse complement strand
CCTTTTGACCCCAATATCATAACCTCACAAAAAAATAACACCAATCACTTGATGATGATTGGTGTTATTTTTTTGTGTATATCATAATCTTCGGTGTACGGCCCGGTATACGATATACACAGATATAGCAAATCATGTCCAATATTTTCAAACTCCCGGATGCGTGTACGGCCACTTCTTCAAATCTGAAAATACCTTCGCATGTTTACTTCTTGAGTAAGTATTTTACCTTTTTGCCATCCATAAATAATATCGGATTATTTTATCATTTTTTTAATGATGTTGGTGGCAATTGCCGCTATTAACATTATTATTTTAATATGTAAAGTAAGATGTTTAAATGTTATTTTGACGAAGAGAATTTATTTAATTAAAAATATTACAAACGAGTTGTTAGTTAAATTAAAAACATATAATAATTGTACTTTTAAAAATAAAAATTTTAAGAGAGATTTTTAAATTCATATAAATAGTGGATAAAATAACTTGACAATTTGAAAATAATAATTAAAAGTAATTTGTGAAAGTTAGTTATTATGCCGTTTCGTTATCGATTACAAAAAGTTATTGATTTTCGTATCCGAAAAAAAGAGGAACAATTGCAAGTTGTTCAAAAAGCCCAGGAAGCGGTAGATTTAGCTCAGGCAAATATTGATAAAAATAATGAGGATATACAAAATACAAAACATGCTATGTATACATCACCGCCTATTATGAGAGAAGGTTTTGATATTTATCTAAAGCATTTGTATGAGAAAGGTCAAATTTTAGAACAGGAAAAGCAAAAAGTTGTCGATATATTAAATCAAGAGAAAAAAAAACTTCAGGAACTTGAACAGGCTGTTAAAGTTTTGGAAAAACATAAAGAAAAATCCCTTGAGGCTTATATAGAAGAAGAAAAAAAAGCTGAATTGAAAAATTTATCCGAAATAGCCGTTCAAAAACATTTTATTAATACTCGTAATAAAAAAGAAGAACTTGAATATGAAGAAATGCTTCAACAATATTTAGACAATCAAAATGACTATGGAAATTATGAATAATACAAATACTTCAAATACTACAAATATTTCAAATAATACATCTTCATCAACTATGGTTAAATCTGTTAATAATCGGATGGATGCAGACGAAAATAAGGTGTTAAATAAACAAGATAACGAAAAATCGTTTAATACGATTATTTCGGAAACTTTTAACAAATCTGAAAAAAAGAAAGACGATTCAAATTCAAATAAAAACATTTTGAAAGATAACAACGTTAATAATTTGTTAAATAACATTCAAAATAATAGAATAGAAAAAAATAATGAAAAGATAGAAATATCTAAATCTGGGAAAATCCAAAATAAAGGTGATAGTAATATAGATATTATATCTCAAGTTGAAAGCGAATTATTAAATCAAACAAATTTTGTTATAAATAATTTGGAATCTTTTAAGGAAGTAAACAATAATTCTCAAAATGATATTAATGAAGTTAAAAATAATAAAGATCTTAAAAATGTATTTTTACAGGTTTTATCAAAAGACACAGAAGGCAATGTTAAACAGATAAATATGACAAAAGATGACGTTGAATTTTTTGCAAATGTAGTTGATTCAAATTTGAAAAATAACAACAATGAGATTGAAGTTAATGAAAATAATTTAAAATCAGCAAAAGTTTCAAATGCGCTCATTGAAATGTTAAACGAATCCAAGAATACGGGACGTCCTGTCAGAGTTGACTTTGATAATAATATTGCAGTTGTTATGCAAGTTACAAAAGACGGAAAACTAAACGCAAGATTTTACCCGGGTGATAAAGCAGCTGAAGAATATTTAAGACAAAATATACAAATTTTGAAAAACCAGCTTGATTTAAATGATGTTGAATATGAGAATATTAGCTATAAAGAAAGAAATAATCAACAAAATAATGGCAGAAATAAGCGTCAAAATAATAACCCGAAGGAGGATAATTAAAATATGAATGATTCATTTATAAATGCTATGAATTGTCAGAAATCTACGCGTGAATGGATGAATGCAATTGCCGAGAATATGATAAATACTTATACACCAGGGTTTCGTGAAAATAAAGTTACGTTTAAAACATTTTTAAATAGTGCTATTATTGATAGTGTTGATAAAAAAGAAGGTCAGGGTAAGTCATTACCAGGAACATCAAATGAAAATGTTTATTTAGAAGGACAAGGATATTTTTTACTTCGTCGTGATGATGGCAAACGAGTATATACGCGTTTGGGAGAATTTAAATTTGACAAAGAAGGCGTATATAAAAACCCAAATGGCTATGAAGTTCAAGGTTATATACTTAATGATAAAGGTGAAATAATGCAAGGTACAAAACCTGTTGATGCTGATATTTATAATGAAACAGCATTAAATGGCGGAACTGTTGATTTGCCTACCACAAATATTAAATTATGGATTGACCCCAATAATGGTAAATATTTAGGAAAATATGATGAATTTGAAATAAAAGAAGATGGTATTTTATATGGAAAAGCTGATGATGGTAAAGTTACTACTCCTCTATATAAAATAGCTATCTTTAACTTCAATAATGTTGGCGGTTTAAAGGAAGTTAAAGATAACATATTTATTGAAACCGAACAGTCAGGTCTTCCTGTTATTGGTCGTGGTTCTATCCGGTCCGGTTTAATTGAACAATCCAATGTCGTTATGGGTGATAATATATCAATTTTCCAGCAGGCAAAAGTTCAAATTGAGTTAACAAATAAACTTATTTCAACTAATAAACAACTCCTTGAAGAAGCTTTAAGGCTTGTTGGAAACTAGTTTTACTAGTCATCATTGGATATAGCATTATATTAATATTAATGATTTTTATCCAGATAAACCTTTATCCCATCTATATAGTTTTTTATTGCTTAATATTACTTTTATACTCCATACATTTTACGCATATCATAGAAACAGCATACGAATTTTTATTTTCTAAATCTAAATCTGAAAATAAATTAAAACAACTTTGCTGTATTTTTTCTATTAACGTTTTATATTTTTTATCAGAAAAGACATCTTTATATTCTGTCAAAAAATCACCTTGTTGAATAATTTCCCAATTAAAGATTCAATATTTTGTGGATTGTCTTTAATTTTGTTATTGTATAATAATGTATAATTACTTTCAACATCAATTAAAAAAATATAATTAAGTATCTGACGGCTCAAAGTTATTAGCTTCACTCAAATGAATGTTTTCTAAAATATATAATATCGTCTCTTGTTTAGGACTTTGTTTAAATAATTCTTTATTAAGTGTTACATTACAAACAAAATCTAACTCATTCTCTGATAAAGGTTGCTTGTTTTTTGGATGTTCCATTAAGTTTCTCAAATATTATTAATGTATATTGGTAATAGTTTTAGCATCTATTAAATAATCATTCAAAGTATTGCTAAATTTTATAATTTTTCAGCAAAAGAAGGTTATAGAATATCTTGAGATACTGGCGAATTTTCAGTATGTATTTCTTAGTGTATTTCTTCAACATGTTCTTCTTCAAGATTTTTTTTCAATAAGATGTTGGGTCGTGTTCCCTGTTTTATGAACATCTGCTGATTGACTAATTATCGTATTCAACATATCAACATTTTCTGATTTTCTCATTTGTGTTAAATCCATTGATATTTACACAATTATTTAAATTATTCCGCAAATATTCCATAATGGTCAAAGCGGCTTTTTTGATATTTGCTCCTGTTTTATTGTTAAGTACTTCTTTAATTTTTGTTGCAACCTCAATAAATTGTTTTGTGATACTTTGCCTGATGTTTTCAGCAAATCTGCAATTTTTTCATCACTAACTTTTTTATCAGACAAGCCCAATGTTTTTAAAGACATTGTAATATTGTCTAATTCTGAAGTGTTGGATTGGTATTTAGTTGCCTTTTGTGCATCTTTGCTTTTTTTAAGTTGCTAACCCAACCTTTGTTGTTTCCCACCTATCCTAAAACAGCAGTGCTTAAAATAGCTGTGCCACCAAGAAGCCATCCTTTCCATTTTTGCCAAAAACTTTCTTTTTTTCTAGGGATTCTTGATTGATAAGTGACATATCCACCATTTTTATTCACCTTAAAATGCAAGTCATAACTTTGATTTGCATTCATTTATTTTTGTTTTTCCTATATATAAAATCCAACAACATTATTTCTATCATATGAAAAGGTTAAATAGTTACAAAAATTTACAATATTGCACAATAGCATTACTTTTTAGTCTATCTTACATAGTAAAAAAAATAACAACTTTTATATAAAATACTTTTATTAATTTTTGTTGTAAAATAAATAACGTGATAAGAATTGATTTTAAAAACACAGCTACATATAAATTGTCGCGTATCTTTATAATCCAAATCATTGATTTTGTTGAAACACTTGGGATAATAGGTATCAAGCTTGTTAATTCTTTAAAATACATATTTACATTAAATTTTAGATTATCACAAATAATAAAATCAGCTTCTATGTTTGCATTTGATTCGTTACCAATAACCCTCACAATTGTTGGAATGACAACAACCATAATAACAATGCAAGTGGCGCCTGAACTTGTTAAGCAAGGCGGCGGAAAATATATAGGAATGCTTGTTGCCCTTGTGATGATAAGAGAACTTGCAAACGTTATGGCAGGGTTTGCAATAATATCAATGATAGGTTCAGCTTATGCTTCGGAAGTTGCAACAATGAAAGTAACAGAACAAATCGATGCTATGAAAGCTTTGAAAGTTGACCCTATAAGATATTTATTTGTTCCAAGACTTATTACTGGGTTTATTATGATGCCATCAGTTTTTATAATAACATCTTTTGTTGGCCTAATTTGCGGGTGGGCAACTACAATGATCACGACGCATGGGGTAAGTACTTTAAACTATATTGAGTCTGTTTGGGAAGGACTTGAATTAAGAGATATATTTATAGCCCTATTAAAATCTTCAGTATTTGGTTTTTCAATTGTTTTAGTAAGCTTATGCTGTGGGATTATGGCAAATGGAGGAGCTAAAGGTGTAGGCATCGCTACAACAAAAGCTGTTGTATGGTCTTTTATTACCATTGCTATTATTGATTATTTGTTTGCTTTAATTTTTTATTTTTGATTAATTTGAAATGATTTGTTCAAAGCTGTTTTTAATATAGTTTACTTCTAGTTCAGATAACTAGTGGTTTTGAAACAAGTTCTGAGCTATTGAAGTGCATTATTAAATCTACCAATCAAATCCTCATCAGTAAAATATTTAGTGTACCCTTACCAAAAATAAATTTCAACAGATTGAATAACTTCTTTTTTGGCTTTATCTGGATAGTTGCTAAATGCTTCATTTAAGCTGTCAAGCAAACCGCTATTATAATCCTTAGAATTGCCGCAATAAATTTGAATAAATGACTTAATAGTTTGTTCTTCAAGGTCTTTTGAAACATCTTTGAATGTTTCTTTTAAACTATCAATAAAACCGCTATTATTAAACTCATTAGGAGCATTCTGATAAATACTTCCAATAGC
>USEW01000123.1 GCA_900553845.1 uncultured bacterium | reverse complement strand
AGAATATATACCCCTTCCACAAGGAATTAAAACGTATAAAATTTTAAGCTATGGAACAAAGGGTGATGATTATCGCAAGTGGGATATAAAAAAAATTAACGAACTTGAAATATTAGGACGCACCATTGAAATGTATTCAAAAGAGCCTGTTGAATATATTGACCTTAGAAATCCAAAAGATGTATATGTTAAAATAAAAAGCAATTTTCTTCGTATTGGAGAACTAAATGATACAACTTTAAATCGTGTAAAATATATCCAATCAATATTACCTGAAGCAAAAACGCTAGAAAATAAAATTAAATATATTGATTTACGTTGGGAAGAAGCATATTATATAAAACTTGAAGGTGATATTGACGAATAAAAAATTCTATGTGTCAAAAAGATGTTCAAGCCTCGTTAAAATTTCGTTTTCATCCAACTCTTTAGTTTCACGGTTTATTTTTAATGCATTTTGATAATAATTTATTGCCTCCTTAATAAGCATATGAGCTTCACAAGCCCTAGCGGCATTAAAATTCGCAAGAGCATAATTTGGGTTTATGCTAATAGCTTTGTTAAAAAGTCTTAAAGCTTCTTTTACATTACCAATACCATCTAAATAAATTACGCCTAAATTATTATAAGCAATGTCATATTCAGAGTCTATTTCAATAGCTTTATTATAAGCAACAATCGCTTCTTCAACATAATCGTGTTCCCAAAAAGCAATTCCACATTTTCCATAAATTCTTGGATTATTTGGGTTAATATTTAAACCTTCATAATAATATTTCATAGCGTCATCAATTTTATCCAAATGAGCATATATGTCACCCAAACCAATATAAGCTTCTTCACAATTTGGATTTAATGCTATAGCTGTCTCCAAAAGCGAAACAGCAATTTCATTATTGTTTTTTATTTCAAAATATATAGAAGCAAGAGCCTGACAAACAATAGCTGTCCACTCATTATCAGGATTAATACGAATAGCTTCTTTATAGTGTCCAATTGCTTCATCATACAAACCTAAATTCACATAGGCAAATGCAAGTGAATTATGGTAATATGGGTTATTTGGACTTTCTTTTAAAGCAAGTTTAAATGCATTACACGCATTTATTTTTTCATTCTTCTGAAGATATAAATGTCCTAACTGAAAATAAACCTTATCATTAATTTCACCCAATTCAAGCAAACGACTATATAAAACAATAGCTTCATCAACATTTTCTTTAAAAAATGATTGATTTAAAGTTGCAAGTTTTATAATATTTGAGGTATCATTTGGATTCAGTTCTAAAATTTTATTATAATAGCTGATAGCTTCTTTAATTTTTTGTTGTTTTATAAGCAGGTCACCTTTTTTTGAATAAAAATTACAATTTTTATTATCTTTTTTAATAGCCTTATCGTATACTTTTAAAGCAAGTGTATTTGCTTTTATTTTTTCAAAAAAGTCACCCCAAAAATTAACCAAAAAAATGGTAAAATCTTTTTGTAAATGTGCTTGAATCATATTTAACGAAGCGCCATCGGATATTAACATAATTGAGCCTGAGATAAAATAATAAAGAAATTTTGAAAATTTTATAAATGAAAATTTTGTTTCATTAAGTTCTTTTAAATAATTTAATGACAATATTAATCGAGGACGTGATGACAAAAAAGGACTTAATTTTATTGCATTTTTAAATTGTTCTTTAGCCTTTTCATAACTGCCCATTAATTGGAGAAAGTGACCGTAATATAGTTTAGCATTAATATTATCAGGCTCCATATTTACAGCCACCAAACATTGTGAAGCAGCCGTTTCAAGTGAAATTTGTCCATCTTCATATAGTAAACATGCAAGACGATAGTAACTTTTTGCAACATTTGGGTTCAATTTAACTGCAGTTATATAATGCTCAATAGCTTCCTCTAGATCACCTGGATATGCGTTAATCATATATCTCTTGTGAGCATTCTGCGCTTTTTCTAAATTTTCCCGAGCTTCTTTTTCTTTATCAGCTGAATTGTTATATGTATGGTTGTTTAACATTTTTTTTATCCAAATATAGAGCAATTTTTATATGTATCGATAATAAATTAATCATCTTTAATCAAGATACTTAAAGTTCATCTATATGTATGAATTATAGTTTGTAATAATAAATTTAATTATAGCCATTTGGGCTATAAATAAAAAATAAGTGCAAAAATACATTATGTGATGTATAATAAAAGTAATTTTAGGAGACTTGAAACTTATGCGCCTTATGACACCACATGAGTACCAAGGAACTTTGATTTGTGTTGAAGGAATTGATGGCTCAGGGAAATCAACACAGATTATAATGCTTCGTGATTGGTTAAAATCAAAAAATATAGACGTAATTCATACTGAATGGAACTCTTCAAATTTAATATGTAAAACAACAAAAATGGCAAAAAAGAAAAATTTGCTTAGTCCCCGTACATATTCTCTTCTTCACGCTGTTGACTTTGCTGATAGACTTGAACAGATAATAAAGCCCGCATTAAAGGCAGGATTTGTAGTTTTAGCTGACAGATACGTTTATACAGCTTTTGCTCGTGATGCTGCCCGTGGTGTTGATAGAAATTGGGTACGAAATATGTACAGTTTTGCAATACGACCAGATCTGACATTATATTTTCATATTGATGCAGATATTTCTTTAGACCGTATATGTTATAACAGAACTCCTAAATTTTATGAAGCAGGGATGGATATGAAACTTGCAGATGATCCTTTTAAAAGTTATAAAATATTTCAAACTTATGTAAATGACGAATATTTAAAAATGGTTGATGAATTTGATTTAATAAAAATTGATGCTAAAAAATCAATCCATGAAAAACAAGTTTATTTTCGTGAACTTGTTGTTTCAATGCTTAAAAATAAAGGTATTATAATTAACTAATTTTAGGTAACAAAGAATATGATAAAGAAAAATCATGAATTTCCCGGACTTTTGATTGTTATTGAGGGAACAGACGGCTCAGGAAAATCAACACAAATTGAACTTTTAAAACGATATGTTGAGGATTTATCTTATGGTACTTTGATTTCAGAATGGAAAACATCAACTTTAATAGCTCAGGCTATTGATGAAGCAAAGGATAGAAATTTATTAAACGCTACTACATTTTCACTTCTTTACGCTGCTGATTTTGCAGATAGACTTGAAAATACTATAATTCCTGCGCTTAAAGCCGGATTTGTTTGTCTGCTTGACCGTTATACTTATACAGCATTTGCTCGTGATGTAGTTCGCGGTCACGATTATGAATGGGTCAAAAAACTTTATGACTTTGCTCCAAAACCTGATGCTGTTTTTTATCTTGATTTACCAGTTGAGACTTTGTTAAAACGGATAATTGGTACAACAGGACTTGATTATTGGGAATCAGGACGTGATATTGGGTTTTCAAAAGATTTTTATAAAAGTTTCCAAATTTATCAGACAAAAATCTTGGAAGAATACGAAAAAATGAAAAATGAATATAACTTTATAACAATTGATGGCAACAAATCAAAAGATATAATTCATTCAAAAATTGTGTCTCATATGAAATCAACATTTTTTAATACGTAAACTATATAGTTATTGGTATATTTAACTGCTTTTCTATTTCACAAAAAATTTCATCATAATCAATACTTTTTTTGCATAGCTCATAATTTCTGTTATGGCGTTTGCATACTTTTTGATGACACGGATAGCAGCTTATATCCGGATAAAAAACTTTTGTATTATCTCCAAATGGCGCTGTCCTTTTTGCAGATGTTGATGTAAATATCGAAATGACAAAAGGTTTTTGTGTTGCCCAGGCTATTTGACTTGAACCACTATCAAGTGATATAACAACATCGCTTTGGTTAAATACTTCTTTTAATTCCATTAAATCAGTTTTTCCGCAAAGATTTATAACATCATTTGGAATATTTTCATCATTACAACAATTAAATATTTCATCAAGATGTTCAGAATCGTCATCAGTTCCTGTTATAACAATATTTGCTCTGTCTTTAAATTTTAATATAACCTTTGAGAAAAAATCATCATTAAAATGCTTTGCATCCCAAGTTGTGAAAGGGGATAAGACAATTGTTTTTTTCGAATTATCTTTATTTTTTAACAAATTAGCAACTTTAATTTTAACTTCATCTGGTATATCAGGTAAAACAAAAACGGGTTCGTAGTTTTGTTCATAGTTTTCACCATTAAGATATGATACAATCTCAAGATTTCTATTTACAACGTGATAATTGGGGTCAAAAAGCTTATGTTTAGCTTTTATAATTTTATTTGCAAAAATAAACGAAAACTCTCTTCCACCTGAAAGCATAATCTTTCGTTTTGCCCTAGCCATATGTAAAAATGCCCCGCTTTTAAAAAGCTGCTGGGTATCAATTGCTATATCGTAAACGGTTTCACGAATTTTTTCAACAATCGATTCAATTCTTGAAAATGTTTTTAAAGACATTCTATCAACAACATAAACGTTATCAATCAATGGATTATTTTCAACAAAATGTTTAGCTTTTTTTTCAACAAGCCAATCAATTTGAGAATCGGGATAAAACTTCCTCAGTTCATAAGCCATAGGAAGTGTATGTATTGTATCACCAATAGCTGAAAGCCTTATAATAAGAATTTTAAGTTTATTATTATCCATAATATTAATTTTTTCCAAGAATACCGACAGTTGGAGATGATGCTTGAGCTATAACTTTTTTAGGAATCCTACCTGCTTCATAGCTTAGACGACCTGCTTGAACTCCAAGTTTAAAAGCCTCTGCCATTTTTACAGGGTCATTTGCCATTGCAACAGCTGTATTGATTAAACAGAAATCAGCACCTTTTTCCATAACGCTTGAAGCGTCGGATGGAACGCCAATACCGGCATCGACAACAACAGGTACATTAGCTTGTTCAATAATAATTTTAATATTCTCCATAGTCTTAATCCCAAGACCTGTTCCAATAGGTGAGGCAAGCGGCATAACTGTTGCACATCCTATTTCTTCAAGTCTTTTAGCAAGAATAGGATCTGCATTAATATATGGTAGTACAGTAAAACCTTCATCAATAAGTATTTTTGCAGCCTCAAATGTTGCAATTGGGTCTGGCATCAAGTATTTTGGGTCAGGTATTACTTCAAGTTTTATCCAATTGTTTATTCCCATAGCACGACTTAATCTTGCAACACGAAGTGCTTCTTCAACATTTTGGCATCCAGCTGTGTTTGGTAATATCCAATACTTATTTAAATCAATATTTTCCATTAAACCTACATGACCTTGAGCTTTCATATCAACTCTTCTAATAGCAACAGTTACAATTTCGGCACCACTAGCTTTATGCGCTTGTTTCATAATTTCAAAATCACTAAATTTACCTGTTCCTAACATTAAACGTGATGAAAACTCTTTATCAGCTATTTTTATCATAATTTATTACTCCTTTTTTTAAATTATAGCACTTAAAATTTTCAATATTAAACATGCGCCACATAGAAGCTACCGGGCTACTATCAGATTCTTTATACCCTAA
>USEW01000122.1 GCA_900553845.1 uncultured bacterium | reverse complement strand
TTCAAGTACATTGGCATATTTTATTTTTATTAAATACAAATAATTATCTTGATTTATGTACCATAAAATCGCTATTCCCATTCCTGCAAACGATAAAAACAACGTAAATATTATTGCTATGCTGGGAAAAAATTGTTTAAATAAAACTAAAATTACACATAATACACATATTACTAGAAAATAATGACGATTTGTTTGAAATGAACGATCTATAAATTTATCTTTTGATTCTGTGTATATTCGATATTGTTCGAGAATTATGTTTGTTTCATTCTCCATTATGATCACACTCCTAATTTATATTTTTGACTATTTATATATAATTATATTTTTTAATTATTGTCAAGTTTTTATTTCATTTGTATATAAATTTTAGTGGAAAATATATATCTCTTTTAGCATGTTTTTTGAGATATAATGTCGCAAATTTAATTCTCCTACTGCTAGTTAAGGATTATATTATTATGAAACTCTCAAATCGGGAAATTGAAATTTTATCATATTTACCCTACGGTCTTACAGATAAAGAAATTGCATCAAAATTAGGTATTTCAACACGTACTGTACAAACTCATGTTAACCGGATTTTTATTAAACTTGGTGTTCGTAATCGTGTTAGTGCTGCTTGTTTCTTTATACGTAATTTTAAAGATAAAGATGAAGCATAATTGCAAATTCTTGTTTAGTTTGTTTTGAGGTTTTTATGAAAAAAAAGTTATCTAATGTTCAGAAAAAATTTATTACAGTTTATATCGATACTTTAAATCCTATTAAGTCAGCTATTGATGCAGGTTATTGCGAAAAAAATGCTGCCTCTGCTGCTCAAACACTTCTTGACAATCAGTATATTATCGATGAAATTAACTGTATTTTATCTTCGCAGACCAAAACTTTAAATATTTCAAAAGCTTATATTGTTAAAAAATTAGTCGATATTATTGAAAATTCTTTAAATAATATTGAGCCGGACTGTATAAATGAATCAGAAAACCATGGACGAACAGGCGCTGGAAGAACCGTTAAGAAACAAAAAGACGTTGCGGTTGCTTTAAAGGCACTTGAAAATCTATGTAAACAGCTTAATTTTTCTCCAGCTAATTCAAGATTTGATGAAAGAGATGAGTCCTATGATGATCTTGAATCCCCGAGGATTAATATTATCAATAATCTTGATGAAACCAAATTATAATTTATTCTATTATCTTCTATATCCATTTTGTTATTTCCTTTCATTGTTTATGTTTTTTGACAGTGAGTTTTAGTCATCACAATTTTTGTGATGACTTTTTATTACTTTAGTTTTAGAAAAAAGAGGTATTTTTTATGAATTATTTAGAACTTGTTAATAAAATTCTAACTGAGATGAATTATCGTAATGTTGTTAACTTTGATGAGCTTGTTAAGCAGGATCATATTAAAATCAAACAGATTTTAGCTCGTGTTAATACTGAAATTTGTACATCTTATGATTGGGATTTTTTGCTCAGAGAAACAACTTTAGAAATTCCATCATCCACTTCTAAAATTGTCAATCCCATCTTTGGTCGTATCGACTCGTTTTCTGTTGACGGCGTTTGTTATCGCTTTCAACCAAATTACAAAAAAATTTTGTATAATGAATCGCACTCACATTCATTTTCTGTTTTTGATAATTACATTTTACTTCCTAAGTTTGATGAAGAAAAAAAAGCTATTGTTACCTATTATACCGACAATTCCGTTGTTGACAAAAATGGTTGCGAGCAAAGTGTTTTTGAAAATGAAAACGATGTTAGTCTGCTGCCTTTACCATATGCTGAAATGGTTCTTGTTTATGGAACTTGTATGAAATTTAAAGGGAATCCCGGTCATGTTAAGTTTAAGTACTGGTTTTCTATGTTTAATGATGCCTTATCAAATTTAAGATCAAAATCAGTCAGAACTTCTTATGATTTCCCGTTTATTAGTTTTTAGAAAGGTGGTTTTTATGAAAAATAAAGATAATTTAGATAATATTATTCGTTCTTCTTCCATGTCTTTTGACGAACTTATGATGCAAAAATTTGCTCAGGAAGCCAATCAAGAGCTTGAAGAACAAAAAAATAAGAAAGATAACGATATTATTGTTGATTTTGAAAAGCTTCCACCAGAATTTATTTTTTCAATAAAAAGTGTTTACAAGCTTTTTAACCGGCAAAACAAAACTGAGTCGCTTATTAATGGGGTTCAGTTTGAAAGTTATGTCGCAAATAACCCAACATTAAAGAAAAAATTACTTGACAAAAAAATTGATTGTTTTGCTAATGAACAGTATTACATAAAATTTTACAATGCACAGATTTAATTTTTTTCATATGACATACACTTCTATTTTTATATACCCACATATTTATATGCCTGTCTTTTCAAGACAGGCTTTTTTTGTTTTTTTAACCAAATTTAAAGGAGGATATATGAACCAATCACCATCAAGTGTAAATGGGGATAAGATATTAATAAACGGCTATGTAAGAGCAGATGGTACGGAGGTTCCGTCATACTGGAGACGATTACCAGGAAAAGCTCTAATGACTATTTTTAAAGATGACAAAATCCAAAACCCGCTAGGATTTGCAGGTGATAGAATTAAGGATCCATATTATGGCATGGAAGACAAAGGCTTTTTAGAGCGCTTAAAAGAGTCAATTTCACAAATGCCGCAAAGTGAAGCCCGTGATAATTTGTTAAACACGCTTAATAAATTTGACGGTTATGGTGTAATGCAAGACGGACAAGGCAAAGACGCTGCAGAAAGACTAGAAGAACTAAAACAAACAGTGACAGAGATAATAAGCTATTTGCCAGAAGGTAAAGTGAAAGATGCACTATCAGTAACAAATGCCGTTGCCCAGGGGTTAATGAGTTTTGATGGTATATGGAAACAATTGCCGGATGAACCAAGTGAAGAATCAAAGGAAATATTAAAACAAGAACTTGAATTTGTTGTAAAAAGTGTAGGTCAAATGATAGAGGGTGATTTCCTTGAAGTCGACTGGGGCCATTTGATTCAAACACTTGGAATTAGCGAAGCATTAAATACGGTGAATCCGATTTTGGGTCAGGTTGTCTCAATCGCATCAGATGTGGTCCCGAAAGTAATCAATATCGTGAAGGCTTCAAAAGGCAAGGATAAGGATTTGTTGAAAATAATGACAAACGCGCTTGGTCTATTGCCGACAGTTGGTTCTGTATTTGGAAAAATAGGTTCAAAAGTTGGAGATAAAATATTGGAAAATCCGAAACTTGCTGAGCTATATCACGATTTGAAAGGCATTGACACGGTTTCTAAACGTTTTGATGCATACATAAAAAATGACATGCCGGAAGGTTCATTGGAAGAACTTGACCGAATTGCAGAATTGAGTGAAGGGCTTCAAAACAAAGCTTATGAGCTTGAGGGTCAAATTGAGCCATCAAGCGAGTTTAAAAGCTTACGTGAGAAACTATTCCAAAAGTCGCAAATGACAGGAGCAGCCGCACCTTTAACATTAAACGGTGGTGTTGATAATTATGACGAACTTATGCAGCAGCAAGACCTAATACTTCTAAAAAACCTATATCCAGACATTATGAGTCAAGTTGATGTTAGTCAGTTGCCCCAAACTGTAAATAATTACAACCCAATGCAAATTGTTGATGAAGTTAAAACAAATATTCAAGATTCAATTAATGATTTTAAGGATGAAGCATTAGAAAATGCTGGGAAAGTTGCTGCAATTGGGTTACGTGCAGCGAATAATCATTTAAATAAGGAACGTCCTGAAGCACAGTTGTTAATGGATTTGTCTATTGATAAATTTAAGAACATTAGTGATAATAATCAGTACATGATATTAAAACCAGAAAACAATGTGGGCATTATGCAGCAATACAACTTGAACAGTCCGGGTTTGGCAATTGACCCGAAATGGCATGGTGTGGCGTTTGCAAATGATAGTGATATGAGTAAAAAATTGTCAGCATCACCACAGTTGCAAAAGCAAGTTATGTCATCATTTGATTCAAATCGAAATATATTTAAAACTGATAAAATCGGCATAGAATTGAATCAGGATAGAAACTTGCATTTTTCAATCGGCCATGGAACAATATTGAACCCATATATAGATAATCAAGGTTATTTTAATGGTGTTCTATATGATATTTATGATTTTGATCTTTTACCTTATAATAAATCTGATTTGTTAAATTGGTATAATAATAACAAAACAGAATTAACAAATAATATTGCTTATTATTTGCAAGTTAATAATAAAATAGACAAATATTATATTCTAGTACCTATAAAATTCAAATTGTAACAATAAATAAGTCAAGCCGAATATTTATATAATTTGGCTTGACTTTTTAATCAATATTAAATATTATTAATGAATGAAATTTATAAAAGACACATTAAGTTTTATATTCCAAGTTTTGCTTATCATTTTTGTTAATTTTTTTGTTGCGGATGTTACATTGTTATATATAATATTAGCGTTGTGTGCATATGCCAATGAAGAGAATGACATTTATAACAATTTAGCTGCAATATTATCAATTTTAAAATTTATCTCTTTACCAATTTTATATAAAATATTATATGAAAAAAGCAAAAATAGAATAATTTTGGGTTTTATAAATTTATTGAAAAACAATATATTTTTTAAAATATTTATTTTATTTTTAACACTAATACCTGAATATTTATTTTTTATTTCCAACGCAAAGTCTATTTCTATTTTACCATATATACAAATATTTATATACGTGGGTCTTTTCGGCAGCTATCTTTTTCTGTTTTTCTTTTGGGAAGTTGAGAAATTGTGGAGAAGAGAAAAAGATAAAGAAAATAAGTACGTTTGTACAGTTTATGAATGGTGTGTGAAATTTCGAAGCAATGTTAAAGCTTTATTGAATAGGAAAGTGTTTTAAAGTTGTTAATAAAAATGACCCGGATTGGAAAGTTCGTGTTGCATATGCTGCACAACGTGGGAAAGTTATTGAAAATTTTTATAATTTAATAATTATCAAAATTCCTAAAAGTCAATGGGAAAAATACAACTAGCCGTAAGGCTGGTTGTATTTTTTTATTAATATGCTAATATCTAACTTATGAAAAAAATAAGTTCCAAAAAATTTTTAATTAACTATTTTAATATTATTTTGGTGAATTTCTTATTTGCAGATGTTTGTGTAGTTACATTCATATGGGGAATATTACTTTATTTACTAGATTCCTATCTTGAACTACCATATAGTGATAATATGACTGAATATGCAATAAAATATAATAATGAATTAGCAAATTTTTTTTGGATTTTATTCATTATTATTGCTATAATGTTTTGTTTTTTGAAATTATTAGTTTTACCAATATTTTATAATATGTTGGAAACAAAAAGTAAAAATGTTAAAATAGTTAAATTTATTAAAAATGTAAAACATAAATGGGGAATGAAATTATTTGTTTTATTTATATCAATAATGCCTTTTTTATTATGGAAGATGTTAAATGATTCTTTATTAAGCAAAGAAATTTGGTATTGCTTTGTCTTTTTCTGTATAGTTTTTGGTCTTTTCGGC
>USEW01000121.1 GCA_900553845.1 uncultured bacterium | reverse complement strand
TAATTGCACATATTTTGCTGCCTTCATTAGCAAGTTTTTTAGTTATAAATCTTGTGTCAACATTTGAAATAGCAATTATATTATTATCAGTTAAAAATTCTTTTAGATTTTTTTGAGATTTATAATGCGATTCGTGTTCGCATAAATTTTTAACAATTAAACCTTTTGCATGTATTTTT
Organism: uncultured bacterium; assembly: GCA_900553845.1. Classification (GTDB taxonomy): domain Bacteria; phylum Cyanobacteriota; class Vampirovibrionia; order Gastranaerophilales; family Gastranaerophilaceae; genus UMGS1477. The sequence goes on along the minus strand of USEW01000121.1, from coordinate 5,407 downwards.
TCAGATTCAACATCGTCAAAATTTACTCCATAATTTCCTATCTCACTATATGTCATAGTAATTACCTGGTGAGCATATGATGGGTCAGTAAGAATTTCCGTATAACCAACCATTGATGTATTAAACACCAATTCACCAAAACTTGTACCCTTTGCACCAAATGAAACCCCTTCAAGAATTGTTCCATCTTCAATTATTATATAAGCTTTATTTTTCATTTTTTTATCCTTTTGATTAGTTTAGCTAATGTTTACGATAATAATCATATTTATAATTTTGCCATTTTTCATTTATTCTATCTAATTCATTTAATCTATCTTGCATTTGTTCTAAATCTAAACCTAACTTTTTAAGTCTGCGTAAATTTTCTATAAGAATATCTTCATAAGAATATTTAAACTCAAAAAAATCATCTTCTCTCAAAATTTCATAGAAATCTTTTGCAGGCTCTCTTTTTAAAATGCTCTTAATTGGGGTTTGAAGCTGTATAATTGATGGCTGCGTTTTATTTGAAAATACTATACTTTCCGTAATAGGATTAAATTTTACTTTTTTATTTTTTTTTACTACATTATTTGTTAAATTAATCATTTAAAATCTCCTTATATATCTTTTCAATAACTTCAATTTTGTTTTCTTCTTTTGTAATAGCACGACCAAGAACAATATAGTCAGCACCATTTTTTATAGCTTCTTTTGGTGTTGAAATTCTTTTTTGGTCATTTGTTGCTGCAAATGAAGGTCTAATGCCCGGGCATAAAACTTTGAATTCATTTCCGCAAGCTTCTTTTATTTTTTTGACCTCAAGTGGTGATGCAACAACTCCTGTTAAACCAGCTTCCTTTGCCAATTTTGCCAAAATTATCACCAAATTTTCTGATTTATTTGCAATTTGAAATTCATTATTTAATACTTCATCATTAATACTTGTTAAAATGGTAACACCCAAAACAACAGGCTTAACTCTATTTTGATTTGTTTTTTTAAAATAAGCCTCATTAGCAGCATTTACTGCTTCGTTCATCATTTTATACCCGCCTAATGTGTGGACATTAAAGAAACTTGCACCACTTTCAATAATATTTTTAGACGCTTCTTTTACTGTATTCGGAATATCATGTAATTTTACATCTAGAAAATATTTAATATTTTCATCATTCATAAACTTAATAATATCATTACCGCTTTTTGTATAAAGTTGAAGCCCAACTTTAAATACACCAACATATTCCTTTAATTCAACTATTAGTTTTTTTGCCTCATCTTTTGTATTTACATCAAGTGCTAGCACTATTTTTCTTTTAAATTTTCTTCAAATTTGTTATCCATAATTATTCTCCCAAGCAATCTATCATATTTAATTTCCCATTTATAATAGTTCCAGTGGCTTTACCTTTAAATTCCATTCCGTTAAAAGGTGAAACTTTGCATTTTGACTTAAATTCATTCTGGTTAACTTTCCATATTTTATTTTCATCAATAATTGTTAAATTGGCTTTTGAGCCTACTTTTATATCATTAAAATCTTTTAAATTTAAAATTTTAGCAGGATTTAAAGCCATTTTTTCAATCAATAAATCTAAATTAAACTTAGATAATATTGCCCCAATAGCTGTTTCAAATCCAACAATACCGTTTGGAGAAAGGTTATAATATTTTAATTTTTCATCTTTTGAATGTGGCGCATGGTCTGTTGCAATAACGTCAATAGTTCCATCAAGCAAACCATTTATGATTGCTTCCATATCTTCTTTTTTTCCAAGAGGAGGATTCATTTTATATACACCATTTTTAAAAACATTCTTATTTAACTGGTTTTTATTAAAAATAAAATAATGAGGTGCAGTTTCACAAGTAACCTTAACACCTTTTCTTTTAGCTTCACGAATGAAATCAACTGATTCTTTTTTGGAAATATGTGCAAAATGAAGTTTTCCCCCAATTTTGTCCAAAATATCAAGCTGCCATTTTACTTCATTTACTTCATCTTCACAATGAGAAATAACAAGTTCATTTGATTTTAATGCAAGCTTAAATAATTCTTTATCTAAAATAGCCATCCCATCGTCAGAAAAAGCAATTGCTCCATTTGCTTTTAAATCACTAAAATTCGTTAATTCTTTACCTTCTAAATTATAAGTAACTGCACATATAGGAAAAAAACCGATATTATTACCGGCTTTTTTAATCATCTTTTTTAAAATAGCGCTATTATCATTAACGGGACTGGTATTTGCCATAGGACAAATACCTACAATACCGGCATTTATTGCAGATTCAATACCAGAATTTATGTCTTCTTTATATTCATATCCTGGTTCTCTTAAATGACAATGCATATCTATTAGACCAGGTATTATTGTATATTTACTTAAGTCATAAAATTGAGAAAAATTATTTTTTAAACCACGTCCAATTTGAGTGATTTTTTCATTTTCTATTTCAAGTTCAATATTTTTTGCTTTTATTATCATTTATTTTTATATCTCTTTCGAATTTAGCATTTTTTCAAGTATTGCCATACGGATAAATACGCCATTTGTAACCTGCTCCAAAATAGTTTTTGCATTTTTAGTTTCAAGTAACTCACTTGTTACTTCAACATCACGATTTTGCGGTCCTGGATGAAGAAGAAGAGCATTTTTAGGAAAATTATTTATATCCAAACGATAATTTTTTACATAATGAATTAAAGGAATAGTTCCATCAATACGTTCATTCTGGATTCGTAATGCAATGACAGCATTTGCATTTTTCAAACCTTCTTCTAAATTGTTATACCAATTTACATCTTTAATATTCATATCCTGAAAATATGGAGGTGCTATCAAATTTATATTCATATTAAGTTTTTTAAACAGCTCAATATCCGACCTTGCCACACGTGAATGCATTATATCGCCTACTATGGCTATTGTTTTACCATTTAATGAGCTATAATGGCGTTTTAATGTGTAATAATCAGTTAAAGCTTGTGTTGGATGTGATTTTATTGAACACCCTGCATTAATAACTTTAATTTTAAAACTTTCATTATTTAAAATTTCATTAAAAAGTTGTTCATTTCCACTTCGTATAATTATTACATCAACACCCAATGATTCAAGTGTTTTTATGGTATCAAGAAAAGATTCTTTTTTTTGTATAGACGATGTTTCTTTCTTAAAATTAAAAATTCTTAATCCAAGATTGTGACATGCCATTTCAAAACTAAATCGGGTTCTTGTTGAATTTTCATCAAAATATATTGCAGCATTTTTACAAGCAATTCCGGATTTTATTTTGTTTAATTGAAAATCACGGGCAATTTTTGAAATTTCTTCAATATCATTTACTGTCAAACTATTTATATCAATTAAATTCTTAAATGCCATATTAAACAACATCCTTATTTTCAACACGACTTCCGGGTTTTACAATTTCAATACCTGCTTTGCACAGAGGACAATCAGCCGGTTCATAAACTTTTGGTGTCTGTTTTAAAAGAGAAGTAAATTTATATGGAGTTTTATCACTTGTCCTATCCACAATACATCCATAACCAACAATATTTACATTATATTGTTTTATTGCTTCTAATGTCTCACCTATTGTTTTAGCAGTTGTAACAACATCTTCAACAATAAAAACCCGTTCATTTTCTTTTAGAGTATATCCGCGGCGAAGTTGTAGAACACCATCTTTCCTTTCAACAAATAGATTTCGTTTGTTTAAATTTTTAGCAACTTCATACCCAAAAATTATAGCGCCAATTGCAGGAGATATTATTGTATCAATTTCATTTGCATTTAATTTTTCACATAACATTTTAGCAAGTTTCTCAACAACAAATGGGTATTGATACAATTTTGCACATTGGAAATAAGTATCGCTATGAAGTCCTGAGGTCAAACAAAAATGCCCTTTTAAAACGCCTTCATATTGCTTTAATAACTCTATTACATTATTATTATTTTGCTTATCCATTTCTTAATACCTCATATAAACTTTCAATAGTTTTAAACTTATTTTTTTCCATAAATAATTCAAGTTCATCAATTAAAGATGAGCAAATATCAGGTTTTGTAAAATTAGCAGTACCAACTTCAACAGCACTTGCCCCAACTGATAAAAATTCAAATACATCATTTAAGGAATAAATTCCCCCCATACCGATAATTGGGATGTTTACAACTTTTGAAATACGATTTATAAAAGAAAGAGCAACAGGCTTTATACACCTTCCTGATAAACCGCCTTCCACTGTTGATTTTACAAAACGACCATTTTCAAAATTTAATTTTACTCCCATACCTTTTACGGTATTTATAGCCGAAATTGCATTTGCACCTGCTTTTTGAACAGCGTGGGCTATTTTTTCAGGTGATGTAACATTTGGAGTCAATTTAACTATTAAATAACCCGAATATTCTTTCTTAAATTTTTTTATTAAATCATATAAAAGATTTTCATCTGTACCAAATTCCATACAACCTGCTTTAACATTTGGACAACTTACATTTAACTCAATGGCTTTTATATGATTTTCCTCACATATCTTTGCACAGGTAATATAGTCATCAACACAGGCTCCAGCTATATTTAAAATATAATCAAGATCTTTAGGCTGATTTTTTAAAAACTCATAGATACCTATATTTTCAAGCCCAATACGATTAATCATACCGCCAAATGTTTCAAAAATACGTTCACCTTGATTTCCGCTTCTAACTTCTAAAGTAACACCTTTTGTAACAATCGCACCAAGTTTTTTTACATCATTAAATACATTATACTCAAAGTTATACCCATAAGTTCCAGAAGCTGCTATTATAGGATTTTTTAATATTAATCCGTTTAAATCAGTCTCCATACTTACCATATTATATTTTCTCCTTTAAATACGGGACCGTCTTTACAAACGGTTACATTTTTAATAATTTTGCCGTCTTTAATATTTATAGTACAACCTTTGCAAACGCCAACCCCGCAAGCCATAACTTTTTCAAATGCAACTTCAACAGGAATACGGGATTCTTTACATATTTGATAAGTTTTTTGCAATACAATTTTAGGACCGCAAGTATAAACTTTTTGTATATTGTTTTCCCATATTATTCTTTCAACATCGTCAACTATGCTTTCGCCTATTTTTATAAAATCATATTTATTAAAAACTTCGTCTTCCGACTTAAATCCAGCAATAAAAATACTTTTTTCAAGCTTTTTCTTTAAGAAAAATAAAGGAGCAACTCCAATCCCTGCACCAACAAGCAAACTTTTTTTATCATTTTCAATATTAAATCCATGGCCAAAAGGACCTGAAAAAATAATTTCATCGTCTTTTTTAAGTTTAGTTAAATAATTCGTTCCCTCACCTTTTTTACGATAGTAAACTGTTATTTGCTGATTTTCATAATCAAAATCA
>USEW01000120.1 GCA_900553845.1 uncultured bacterium | reverse complement strand
ATATATGATGTAGAAATTGGTATACAGGATTTTGTTTTTAGAAAACTGTTTGCAAAACCATCTTTGTTAGTGGAAAAACCTTTTAAGAATGTCTTTTTATCGATTTCAAAAAAATCCCAAAATTTTCTCAAAGGAATAGAGTTTCTGCATTTTGTTCCCGCAAGCATTACAGGTCTAATTTCTGAAATTTTTTCGATTGATTTTTGCGGAATAAGGTATTCTGCAGGCATGTTATTAAATAAATCTTGCTTACTGCGTAATCCTTGAAAAGCTGAGAAATTTTTATTAATACTGTAACCTGTAATAAGTTTCATATTAAGCTAAACGTATAAACAAAAAAAAATTTGTTATGTATTTGAAATAAAAAATGTTTGTGATAATATTTTAATGTCATACATGGGTGCGTGGCGCAGTTGGTAGCGCAGTTGACTCTTAATCAATTGGTCGAGGGTTCGAATCCCTCCAAGCCCATAATTATATAAAGATGCAATGTTGCCTAAAGTTTTAAAAGTTTCTGTAAGCAAAAAAGAATTTATTTCAAGATGGTTTTAAGTATAAAATTTGACTAAAATATATTTATACTAGAATTGATTTCAGCCTATATTTGTTTTTTTAATATAAAAACTGTATTGCAAAAATCTAAAAAAATGATATAATAAATATATATATAGCAAAGTTGGAGGAAATATGGCGAGAGTATTGGTATCGATGCCCAAGGATTTTTTAGGTAAAATAGATAAAGTGGCAATATCTGAAGGCAGAACACGCAGTGAACTTATTCGTGAAGCATTGCGGGGGTATATTCGAAAAAGCTCAATAAGCTCTTTAAATGAAAAAGCTATACTTGAGGCACAGGAACTTGAAAGAGTTTTAAGCTGATGGAAATATTATCAATAATTCCGGCCCGTGGAGGTTCAAAGGGTATAAAAAGAAAGAATATAAAAATATTAGGCGGTATACCTCTTGTTGCCCACACAATAAATGCATCATTAAAGTCAAAATATATTACAAGAACGTGTGTTTCGACTGAAGACAAAGAAATTAAAGATATATGCATAAACTATAAAGCCGAAGTTATTGACAGACCCTTGGAACTTGCAAAAGATGAGACAAAAACCGCTCCGGTTATGCTTGATGTTTTAAATCAGCTTAAAGAAAAGGAAAACTACGTTCCAGATGCGGTTGTGCTTCTTCAAGCCACATGTCCATTAAGAACAGAAAAACATATTGATGAAGCATTTGACTTGTTTTATGAAGATGACAATTGCGATTCTGTGTTTGCAGCAGTTGAAAGTGGTACAACTCACGCGACCTGGAGAATGAATCCTGATAAAAGTAAGAAACTTGAGTGTCTTTATGATTATCGAAACCGCCCGCGCCGGCAGGATACAGGACTTCATTATAAACGATTTGTTGAAACAGGCTCAATATATATTGTTAAAACAGATGTAATGCTTAAAGTCAAAGACTTTATTGGCGAAAACCCAAAGATCTATAATGATCCAACATTTTTAGATATTGACACCGAGGCTGATTTTGAAGCAGCTCAAAAATATTTCAAAAATTAAGAAACAGTTATGTAAATTATAGTATTGCGTTGTGCGGAGGATAACAATATGAAAGAAAAAATAAAAAAGCAGGCATTTACGTATATTGAAGTAATTATAGCGATGGTTTTGCTATGTTTTTTATATGTTGTCACAACAAAAGTAATACAGCATAACCTTGAAGCTAAAGTGCCGGTTTATGTATATAATCTGTACAAAAACCTCAACAATGGTGTAGTACTGCTTAATAAAGAAATAATAACAACGGCAAACGAACAACAGTCTGGCACAGACCCAAGTGACCCATCTAATCCAAATCCAGGTGGTGGAAACAATATAAAGTCAGTTGAAGATGCACTTAGAAAAATGGACAGCAAAAAATATTGCGAGGTGTTTGCAAAAGATGTAAATACTGTTGGAAAAATTGATTGCGATAAGAGTGCTGCAGAAAAACCACTATATAAAGAGGACTTCAGGGTTGAATATGATTGCACACGTGATTATCAATTCAGTGTTAATTCTAATGGGGAATATAGTGAAGCTTTTATCCCGTTATTAACTAGTAATTTCGTTAAATGTATTGAAAATACAGGCTATGCAGAGACTGTATACTGTAATGCCACTCCAACATTGTCCATAAGTAATCTATTAATAAGCAACACCGGAAGAGAATATCCTTATACCTGTAATAGAACTTCCTCTAATCTTGATCAAGACAGACAACCATATGATATAGATGAAAAACCAGACTTAGATAGCTCCATTATAACTTCAAATAATATTCGTCTGAATTTTATCACCCTTGAGAGTGATAAAGTGCAAGCAAATTATAATTTACATGCAAATATAAATCAGGATGATATTTGTCCTGCAATAACATTTGGACAGAGTGATTACAGTTGTTCTTTGCAAAAATATAAATCCTCAGCAATATATGGTCAAAAAAAAGGTGAGTCATCATTTGATACAACCAAAACTTTAGCTTCTCTCGGCCTCATGTCAGTCGTGGACGATAATATTTATGGTACTGTGAAGTCAGGTAACAATACTTGTCAATTAAAAAACACCTTAAATACCGCTTCTATTTTTGTAAAATGGATGAACGAAGTCGGTCAGTGGACTGATTCACGAACATTATTTACAAGCGGTTTATCTGCCTTGCCAATAACAACCAGTTTAAAATTACCTACTCTAAGTGCTAGTGCTACTTGTAATGATTATCTAACATATGTTGGGAAAATAAGAGAATTAAGCGCACAAAGTGCCCAGAGCGCTGCAACAGTTTCTGCTCCATTACCTACTTCTCAGATACATGTATCCAGATTGAAAAACGTATATAGCAATGTAAAATATTACTATTATGGTAAAGTAACTATTACTCCTAAACTTAATAGATTTAACGAGTATTACACAAAATGGAACAATTTTTTTACTAACAATACTCAATTTGCAAAAGAAACATTAAGTGCTGTTAATATATCAGAACAAGGTGAAGGCGTTATTAATGGCGAACCGTCTAACAACAACCAAAGTTATCTTGCGCATTTTATCTATGCCACAATTGATGCGCCATTAAGCGAAGGTGTGATAGGAGAAAATGTTTTCGCATTTGAACACTTTGGTTCAAAAATTATACCTGTAGGAAAGCTGGCAAACGATCCAAATACTCCTTTAAAATTCAATATAATAACACGTAATCCAAGCACCAAGAAAATAGAAAAAGTGAACAATAAACCCCTTACATTCTGCGAAGCCATGCAATATACAGGTGAAAAATTCTCTGATTTTTGTGGCTGCAAAAATGCCGCCAATGAAGCAGTTACACAATACACTCCAATACCAGAAAGCAAATGTAATAACCAATTTGGCTGTAAGATACAACCAATCTCGCCCTCAACAAGCTCACCAAAATTGAAATTGTTCTAAATTTATTTATAAGCAGGCTGTGCAATGAAGAATTCCACAGCCTGCTTTTTAAATTTGTTGTTAAAATGCAAAACAGTTTGATGCAAGATTTATACTTTGCTTAAATCCAGAAAACTTTCAAGTTTGGATACTACTTTTTCAATATTGTCCAGTGACTCTTTATAAAGCTTGTCCAGCACTTTAATTATCATTTTCTGAGAATTATAATCAAGTTCTTGTTTTTCTAAGAACCTGAAAAGGTCATTCAATTTATGAGTATTTTTTATGCAAGTAGTAAGTACAATTTTATTTTTACTGCTTAAGTTCGTATAAATATTATCCACAACACACAGAACTTTTTTCAAATCCTTTGCAGCATCCAATGTTAAAATCTTTGCGCGTTTTATTTCTTTTTTATAGTTTATATATGCAGGTTTAGTGTTTAATAAGTCACTTTTAACACGGTTTAATATATCTATTTCTTTTTTTATTTTTTCATGAATCCGTATTTCATCAATATCAGGGGTTAAATCAATATTTTTTAGAATATCTTCAACACAGAAGGATTCATTGTAGTTTTTTAACAGATCTTCAAGTTTTATATTTTCGAATCCGTCAATTTGCGCACCGCCTTGGGAAGCGTTATAAAGTTTTAAATTATTTTTTCCGCCATATCGGAAAGCAAAATCATTAAAATATTCAATAAATATCCCGAAACCAAAATCGCTTGGCAAATCCTTACCTTCCTGCCCTTTGACAGTTATAATACGGCGATTTAATTCATCAAGTTTATACTTTATGTATCCGTGTTTTATATCTTCCTGTTCTTCTTTACTTCCATATATATCATTTAAAAGCTTATTATAGTCATTTATTATGACACGATATTTTTTTGTATTTTCATCATAAATGCACTTAAACTCCGAATATACAGAATTATCAGCATATAATTTGCCGTCTGGATAAGCCAAATCCTGACCTATAAGAATAATAGGGTTACATCCGGCCATTTTTGCACAAAATAACGCATTATAAGCGACTGTTCCTTTTGTTTCATATTTATCTTCGTTTGTGTCTGATATTAACTGTTGCAACCAGAGATTAGAAGGGTTTTCGGAGGAGTAAGTGATAAAATGCCGTTTGAACTTTTTCTCATAAAACGTTTTGTGTGTATATGCTTCACTTATAAAATTAATGTTTTCGATATCTTCATTGGCAATCTGTTCGGAACAGTTGTTTACTTCTATTATATTGACAAAATCCGGATTTATCCCATTGCGTTTTAAAGCTTTGTATGCAGTTCCCACGGCAAAAATGCAGACTTTATCACGGTATTTTTTTATAATATCTATATTTTTGCTCAACGAAGGACCGCCTGAAACTATTATAGCAGGTATGTCCTTAAGTTTATTTTTTATTAATGCAAATTGGGGCAGATGAATTTTTTTGTCAAGATGTTCAATAATCTGTGAAAAAAACTTCATAGAAGAATCAGCTAAAAAATTTAGATTAAATTTTATGATTTTGTATGTTGTCTCGCTCTGTTTTAAAAATTCCAGCATCTGAGATGGGAAAAGCGTTTTGTATGAATCCAGATAAGCAACTTTTAAACAGCTTTGCGATGAGCACAGGCTAAGCATATGGCTTCGGAACATATTAATATTTGAGGTTATTCTCACATTATTTGCATTTAATGTATCGTGAAAATCAACTGTTTCCATAACTGTTCTTATAATCTGTAAATTTGGCTCATAAACGATTATTGAAGAATCACTATATTGTGTGTGTAACTCATCCAGTAAATATCCAAATCCCAGCCCGAATACAATAAATGTATTAAGATCGTTTTCGTTTATATTTAAAGATTTTATTATATTTTCAGCTTCATCTAAAGCACCTTCAACATTATGTAGCGGATAATCGTTAAACAATAAATCAGGTTCATTTTTTAAAGTATAACCAAGGCTTAATGTGCCATCATTTGAAGGCATTGACTTAAGCTCGTTATAAAGCTCTGTATCATATTTTCTTATTGCGTTTAAGTTTTTTTCAAAAAGTGTATTATTTTCCATTATTCTATCCAACTATATATATAAATAGTATACATTCTTTTTTAGAAAAAAACTTTTTATTAACTTATGTAAATTTTTCTATTTAACTAGCAAGTTATATTTTTACAGTTTTTATATAAACAAAATATAATTTAA
>USEW01000119.1 GCA_900553845.1 uncultured bacterium | reverse complement strand
TATACATCAAAACACACTTGTTTGTCAACTTTTTTTGCTTTTTTTATTTTTGTGAGTACATATCATCTATACTTATTAAGTTATTATAGCTAATTTTATATCCACTAGAAACTTTTTTTACTGTGCTATTGTATAATTTTCCTTCCATTGTAATGTATAATTCACTTAAGTTAAAAGATTCATCTAAACTATTTTCTACTAAATGTGTAGTATAGTTTGTAATACGTTTATTTTCTTTTTCAGTAGATTCAATTAAACGATTTTCAATAGAACTCATAAAACCATATAAAGAATATAACACTACATAATTCGAGAATTTTTTGTCTTTTGATTCAATTTTTCCACACACTGTCATTCGTATTTCTGAAATTTCAGGTGTAAGTTGTAACTTTTCACTATTAGGTTGTTCTAATCGCTTGATGTTTTTTTCAGCTATTTCTGATTCTGTTAACGATAATTTATATTTTGCTAGATTATTATTTAAAGATGTACAGTTAAAGCAAATTAAATTTTTCTTAATGTTGCCTAATTTTGATTCGCCTGTTGCGTTAGTCTTACCTATTTGCAAACCAAATACATCATTTGTAGGATCAATCCAATTAGCTCTTGCTACAGTAGAAGTTTCTTGTAAAACTTGACGTTCTTCATATTTTTTATATTTACTTTCTTTTGTTTGTAGTGTTTCAACACGATATCTTAAAACACTTTCTGTTTCATCTTTTGATGAACTTTTTTGAACCGTATATTTTACTTCAACATAAATTTCTTTAGGACTTTCGTCAAACATTTTCTTTTTAGAAGTTCCTTCGTTTTCTGATAAAACTTCTTTAGTTAATAAATCATTAAAACTTCCAATGTATCTTACAAAAATACCGTTGTTATCTTTGCTAGCTTTTTGTGTAGCATATTGATATCCATTGTCTTTAGTTTTTACCGCTAAATTAACTGTAATATTTTTTAATGTTTCAACTCTAAGTTTTATTAATGAAATTGTAACATCATAAGTGGCTTTTTCGTTTTTTCCTTCTTTATTTTTTTTATCAGTTTCACTATTACTATCATAAGTTTCTAACACTGATTGTCGATTTTCAGTTACTTTTATCATTATTCCTATATGATCATCATAAGGAGTTCTTCCATACGATTCATATAAATCAATAGCTTTTGGCGAAAATAACACAAAAACTAATAAAAAAAGCAATAATGTATAAACTGCTATTATTAAAAATTTTATTTTAGTATTTAACTTACCCATTTTTGCACACCTCGTTTTAGTAATTTTACCATATTTCTAAGTATTTTGCAAGGTAAATAATTAAATCATTCTGATAATTTTATCAACTTTTCCACATTGTTGATAAAATGTTTATTATTTTACTAACTAAAATGGGGAAAAAATGTGGAAAACTTTGTGGAAAAGTATTTTAACTATCTACTTTCAAAAAAATACAAATTGTGCTATTATATACAACGAGGTGATTATATGGAGCAAGCATATGCGTTGTTAAATAATGTAAAAAGCGCATTGAAAGAAGAGTTAAACAATTCTGTTTATAACAATTCTTTTGCTGACTTAAATAAAATACACAAAGTACAAAATGGTAATATTTATCTTATTGTTCCTACAAAATTAGAAGAATATCGTATAAATCAGTTTTATTTAAAAAAAATGAACGAATTTCTGAATCAATATACGACCGAAAAGATGCAATTTCAACTAATAACACAAGACGCAGCTGATGCTGAAAGCGTCAAAAACGCTGAATCTGTTCTTACAACAATCAATCCACAAGAAAAGGTAATAAACGAGCGTTCACTAAGACCCGAATACACGTTTAACAATTTTATAACTGGTGAATCGAATCGTGAAGCTTTCGTTTTCGCTTTAAAAGTTGCTCAATCTCCCCATGTAACAGTTAATCCATTGTATATTTTTGGAGATGTTGGACTTGGTAAAACACATCTAATGATGTCTATTGGTAATTACATGTTAGAAAATAATCCAAAATTAAACATTGTTTGCACGAGTGCACAAAGATTTGTTGAAGATTATTTTAAATCTAAAAATAAGAACCAAAAGAGTACTTCTGTTTCAGAAACTTTCAACAATTATTATCGATCTGCGGATGTTTTATTAGTAGATGATATCCAATATCTTGCAGGAAAACAAGGGTCTCAAGATGAATTTTTTAAATTATTTGAAATTTTAAACGAAAACGGAAAACAAATAATTGTAACTTCAGATAGAAAAGCTTGTGATCTAGATATAATGGATCGTCTTAAATCAAGATTTGGCTGGGGAATGCAAGTTGATGTTAGAAAACCAGACAAAGAATTAAGAAAAAACATCTTAAAAAATAAATTAAATATCTTAATCGCTAATCCTAGTGATGTATCAGACGATGCTTTAGATTATATTGCAACACATTTTGAAGACAATATTAGGGAATTAGAGGGAGCTTTACGTAGATTTGTATATTATTGTGCTTCTTTTAATTTTGAATATTCTTTAGATAATGCCATAATATCTTTAGAATCAATTTTGCCAAGTGATAGAGATTCTGGTAAAGACTCTTCTGTTAAAAATATTGAATTTGTAAAAAACAAAGTAGCCAACTATTTTAATATTAACGTAAAAGAACTTACCGGAAATTCTAGAAAGCAAGAGATAGTATATCCTAGAAGCGTTGCGATGTACTTACTTAGAACCAAATACAATGTGGGATTAAAGAAAATTGGTGAATGTTTCGGTAATAAAGATCATACAACAGTTGCTCATGCAGTAGATAAAATCGAAGACTATATCAAAAATGATGAAAATGTAAAACAAGATGTTAATAATATTGTGGATAAACTTAACAAATAAAATTTTTTGCTTATATTATAAGGACGGAAAAACACTTAAATAAAAAAAGTTATCCACTTATCCACAGTTCTAATAATAATAAAAGTATATTAGTAATAATAAATAAAGAGGTGATACAATGAAATTTACTATTGATAGAGATTTACTTTTAACAACAATTTCGAATGTTTCTAGAGGACTTTCTCAGAAAACTCCAATGCCCGTTTTAACTGGTATTCAAATAGACGTAAAGGAAGACAAAATAACTTTTGTTACAACTAATAAAGAAATAGCTATAAAAATTGAACTTGAAAAAAGCGATAAAGTAAAATTATATGATGAAGGAAGTTGTGTTGTTCCTGGAAAATATTTTATTGACATTGTAAGAAAAGTTGAAGGTAAAGAAGTTGAATTTACTTTATTTGAAGAATCTACAATTCAAATAATATCAGATCGTTCAGATTTTACTTTAATAGCTTATGATAAAACTAATTTTCCAACTACAAATTTCAACGTTACAACAGAACCAATTTTGTTTGACAGCAAAGAATTAAAGCAAATAATAAGACAAACATCATTTGCATGTGCTACTTCTGAAACAAGAATAGTATTAACAAGTTTAAATTTTAAAGCCCAAAATGGTACCTTAGAAATTACTGCAACTGATAGTTTTAGATTAGCAAAGAAAACTTCAAAGCTTGATGAAACTGTCGATATTTTAGTAAATGTTCCAAGTAAAGCATTAGAGGAATTAGGTAAAATTTTAGAGGATGATTCTACATTTGTTAAAATGTATTTAGAGAACAGCAAAGCAGTTTTTGAATATAAAAATATTATTTTTATTACAAGACTTGTAGAAGGTAATTATCCAAACACATCTAGTTTATTTCCAAAAGAAACCTTATTTGAAGCTGTTTTTAACAGAATAGAATTGGTAAATGCGGTTGATAGAGCATCATTATTCTCTAATTTAGACAACTTAAATATCGTTAAATTCTATTTTTCTAATTCAAATAAGGTTGAAATTTCTTCAAATTCATCAGAAATTGGTAAAGTTGTAGAGGATATAAACCTATTAAATACGCTAGATAACGTAGATTTTCAAATAGCTTTTAGTACAAAGTACCTTCTAGATGCTTTAAAATCATTTGATTCTGATAGAATTTCATTTTCTTTCACTGGTGAAATAAAACCAACAATTATAAAAAGTGTTGATGATGATTCATTAGTTCAACTTTTACTACCAGTCAGAGTATTTTAATATAAAAAAAGCACAAAAAATGTGCTTTTTTTTGTTTTTTAGTCTAAATTTAGGTCCTTATAGATGTCTGTAAGGTCTTTTTTTATCTCTTCGAAGTTCTTATAATGGAATTTCTCTAATTTTTCTTTAACTATAGCTTCAGAATCGTAAATTGATAGGCCATCTGATTGAATATTTTTTATAATCGCTTTATCCTTGATTGGAGCTGTAATTTTCGCACTTGGAGTAAGGTTTTTCGCTTGCTCTTTTAACTCTTTCAAACACTTGATCGGAGTGCGTCTTCCTTTGATGTAACCAACCGGTATAATGTACCTAATTTTGTCCAAATCGATGTCAGTATCAACAAAATATTGAATTGTATTCGAAAATCCTTGTAAACCAAGCGTGTCTAAACCGACAACAATTAAAATAGATTGAGAAATATCAAGTAGAATTTCACTTAATCTACTACTTGATGGTGGAAAATCGATAAAAATATAGTCAAAATACTTGTTAAAACTCTCAATTATCGTTCTTAAATGCTTTTCTTCTGAACGTTTTAGCGTTAAATTCAAAGAAAGTCTATCTGTATTTAAGGTTTTCATTAAATACATATTTATTCTTGCTTCAAAAGTGATATCTTGTGGCTGTTTTTGACCAACAAGTAAATGTTCAAAGAAATCATCATCATGATCGGTAACAAAATTATCTACGCCGAAAATTTTAAATACACTGTTTTGATCATCGGCACTTATTACTAATACAGTTTTTCCTTGTGTAGCGTAGTAATGAGCTAAATAGCCTAAAAATGTTGTTTTGCCTACGCCACCTTTTTTACAAAATGCTGAAATGATTGGCATTATCTATAACCTTCCTTTGCTAATTTTTCTCTGCAAGCATCTTCAACAAACTTTGCAAACATTATTCCACGTTCTGCACAAGCTATTTTTATTTGTCTTCTTAATGTTACATCCATAGTTGAAGTGTACTTCTCTCTATTTGCGTCATCTTGTTGAATATATTGCTGTCTTTGCACAACTCTTGGTTGCTTTTTTGCGGTTTGAGTTCTTTGAACTGGTTGCTCATAAGTGTAAAACGGTTCCTCAATTGGTTTTACTTCTTCTATAACAGGAGTTTTTACTTCCTCTACTTTTTCCTCTTCTGCCATTATGTCAAAAGGGTTTCTTCTTTTAATTGGTTGTTGTGTCATGTTAGTACCTCCTTCGTACATCGCTATTATATCAAATGCAAAAACAATATTCAATTATTATGCATTATTTATTTAATTAATTATATAAATACAACCATAAATATTGTTTGTGCTAAAAGCTTTAAAAGTGGTTGAAATAATAAAATTAAGAATATTCAAACAATTCACTTTGAAAAAAAAGCAAATATCCGTTTTTAAAGGCAAAAAACGCCCTATTTTTTAATTTTTGCTTTAAAAGTTAAAAATTATTAGCCCCCCGGGGGGTAAAATCAAATTTTTATCGGTTTTGTTTGACCTCAAAAAAACAAAAAAGTATCAGCATTCACTCGACATGAAAAAGATATTTTTAGCACAACAAGATATATTTATTTATGTATATAAATAATTAA
>USEW01000118.1 GCA_900553845.1 uncultured bacterium | reverse complement strand
GCTCCCAAGGTGTAAATGTAAGTAATATAAATATAAAAATTGAAAATACAAACCAAGCATCAAACAATGGATTAAATTATAGCAATCAAAATAATGATGGCTTAAACAATAATTTTAACTTTAACGAAAATTCGAAAAATAGTTTTAATGGTAATAATGAAAGTCAAAATTCAAATTATCAAAATAGAGCAAACGATTTAAAAGAATTAAATCAAAAGTTGAATGAAAATTTAACTAATGATTATCAAAAATCAAGCGATAGATTAGTGGATTTGAAAGTGTAAAAATTTGAGGAGGTAATTAAAATGGCTTTAAGTTCCGAAGTAATAAATTTACAAAACCAAACAACAGCAATGCAAGCAAAACAAACAAAAAAAACAGGAAGTGAACAGGAATATGGTCAGGATATGTTTTTAATGTTAATGTTGGAACAGTTAAAATATCAAGATCCTTTGGAACCAACAGGCAGTACTGAATTTTTACAACAACAGGCTATGTTTACACAGGTAAGTGAATTGCAAAAGTTAAATAGTGAAATAAGTACAAATAACCAACTTGTACAAGGCAGCCTTATGATAGATAAAGAAGTTGTCTTAACAGATCCTTCAAACTCCCAAAAAGAGATAACAGGTATAGTTACATCTGTTGGTTATAATGGCAAAGAAGCAACAATTGAAGTAAATGGGAAAAGTTATCCTTTATCATTAGTTAAAACTATAAAATCAATGACTTGGGAATACATTCCACCAAATGAAGATACAACAACTGATGGTAGTCAGGATAGTGGTACAAATGATAACGAAACAACCGAAACAGAGAAAGTATAAAATTAATATTATAATGGAGGAATAAAGACTTATGGCACAAGCATTTTTTACATCAATGGGTGGTATTAATGCAGCACAGTCACAGATTAATGTAATAGCAAATAACGTAGCAAACATTAACACGACAGGATTTAAATCAAGTAATATGACATTTGAGGATGTATATTATATAACAAATTCATCAGGAAGCGCACCAACAAAGACATTGGGTGGTACAAATCCTCGTCAGGTTGGTTTAGGAGTGCAGGTAAGTGCAATAAGTAAGAATTTTACACCAGGAACAACAACCACAACTGGTCGTAATACTGATATTAACATTCAAGGCAATGGTTTTTTCTGTGTGCAAAATGGTAATGGAGCCATAATGTATACACGAGCTGGGAATTTTACTTTTGATGCAAATGGTGTGCTTGTAGATCCTAATGGTAATAAAGTTATGGGCACAAACACTATTTTTGGAAGTCAGGGAAGTGATATACCGGTTAAAATTCCAACATTAATAAAAACTGAAACAGTACCAAATACTGAAGATATCCTTACAAAAGAATTAAGTAGTTTAAATGGTGTAGATATTATAAAAGGAACATTTACAATAACAGCCGATTTAAGACCATCTGGTGGCGATATTGAGACTACAGCTACAGTTGATATATCCGATTGTACTGATTTAAAAGCTGTACTGGACAAAATAAATACGGCTTTAGGAGATAAAGGTATTCCTTCAAAAGCATCGATAGTAGATGGTAAAATTGTATTTTCAAATGATACAACAAAATGTAATTCTTTAAAATTTGGTTCAGGAACTTCAAACTTTGTGTCAGTGGCTGATTTAGCTGGTGCACAACCTGCTGCAGACGGGTCATATTCATCTCAAATTTTAGATTATAAACAGCAAATTTCAATGCCGGATGTAATTGCTGAAGCACAAGGGCATGAAGATGTTGCAATATATGAAAATGGAGCTATTGAAGTTACCTATGCTAACGGTGACAAGTTAACTGTTGTGTTGGATGAAACTACAAATAAAAATATATTTCGTTATACAACAGCAGATGGGATAATTATCGAAGGTAATGATGTTAAAATGAACTCAGATGTTTGCCAGGTAGAAAATTTGCAAATACAGCTTGCTAAATTTACCAACCCAGATGGACTTGTGCAGGTGGGTTCAAATTTATTTCAACAAAGTGCAAACTCCGGCCAACCATATTATGGTTTTGCTGGAGTTAGTGGTTTAGGTGGCTTGCAAACAGGTGCTTTGGAAGCATCAAATGTTGATTTGGCTGAACAATTTGCAAATATGATTCAAGCCCAAAGAGCTGTTGAAGCAAATAGTCGTGTATTTTCAACAACAAATGAGGTCTTAAAAACACTTGTTTATATGGGACAATAATATAAATAATTGATTTCTATGTTAAAATAAGGAAGTAAAATTTTTGCTTCCTTATTTTGTTTTAAATAATACTTGACATAATTTGGTTTTTATTATTTAATAAATAGGAAAATATATACAAAAAAGGGAGTGGAAAGTATGGTAAAAAGATATATAGTAATTATTAATTTAAATTGATGAATTTATCAATTAGACACTTAGCTAATTGTCTAATTTATCAAGTTTTATTTTAATAATATTAAATCTTTTTCATACTTCCAACTATTCTTAATTCCAGACACAAGAGGCTTATCACATATATGGGCCTCATTTTTTTTTGTAACAAAATGTATGAAAAGTATTTTATTTTTTTATTTTAAGTTAAAATAATTTAAGACTTATAAATACTGTTTTAAACTTTGGGGATTAAATTTCGATGTCGAGAATTAATAAATTATCAAAAGATTTAATAAATAAAATAGCAGCTGGTGAAGTAATTGAACGACCGGCATCGGTTGTTAAAGAATTGCTTGAAAATTCTATTGATGCAGACTCAACAAAAGTTGAAATAAGAATAAGCCATGATTGTAGAAATATAAGAATTGCCGATAATGGTTCGGGAATTCATCCAGACGATATTGATATTGCCTTTTTTAAACATACTACAAGTAAAATATCCAAATATGATGATTTATGGGAAATATCATCCTTCGGGTTTCGAGGTGAAGCTTTATCAAGTATTACGTCTATTTCAAAATTAAAATGTATAACAAAGATTGACAATTGTGATTATGCTGTGAAAGTTAGTTTTGACGATAATGGAAGCCTTGTGAAATCTAAAACAGTATCAAATAGAGGGACTATTTTTGAAATTGAGGATTTGTTTTATAATGTTCCAGCTCGTTTAAAATTTTTAAAAAATCCTAAAACAGAGTTCTCTTATATTCAAGAAATAGTACAGCAAATAGCACTTTCTAATCCTCAAGTTTCAATCTTGCTAACAAATGATAATAAGATAGCATTAAAAACTTTAGGCTCTGGTGATTTATTATCTACAATAGGCGAACTTTATTCAATTAATATTTCAGATAATTTACTTGAAGTTAACAACAAAGATATTTTTACAAAAATGGAATTAAAAGGATTTATATCAAAACCTACGTTTGAGCGTTCAAGTAAAAAATCTATAAATGTTTTTGTAAATAAGCGTCCAATAAAATGTCAGGTATTTTCAAAAGCATTAGATTTGGTATATAAAAATAGGCTGCCAAAGGGAAAGTATCCATTTGTCGTTTTAAATTTAACAATAAGTCCAAATGATATAGATGTTAATGTCCATCCCACAAAAAAAGAGGTTAGATATAGCGATCCAAATAAAATATTTAGTTTTATTTTTCAAACATTAAATCGTGTGCTTGAAAATGCAAATTATATGGAACAAGATAATGTTGTTTTAAACATTAATGCAAAATTTAAACAAAATTTAGATGAAGATGACGTTATTGTTACTGAAAAACAGATTGAAGAAAATGCGCAGATTACTTTTTATAGTTTATTAAATAATAGAAGTGATGATAATCAGAATGATTTAAATTTTAAAACTGTCAGACTTGAAGAAAACAATTCACAGGTTTCGCTTGTGCAGAATAACAATGAGGATTATTGCGAAGAAAAATTGCAAAATGAAACAGAATATGACAATTTTAAAATTATAGGTCAGTTTTTAAATACTTATATTATATTTGAAGAAAATGATAACTTGTATATAATAGACCAACATATAGCAGATGAGAGATACATTTATAATAATTTAAAAAATTCAAAAAATATATCATCACAAATTATACTTATCTCAGACGTTTTTGAACCTGAAGCAACTGACCTGGCTTTTTTGCGTGATAATCAAACACATTTTGCCAAATATGGATATGAGTATATTTTTAAAGATGATAAAAAAATAATATTTCGAAAAATCCCAAACATTATTTCTCACATAAAATTGAAAGATATATTATCACAATTACTTGAATTAAAAAATGAACAACATGTTGATATTGAAGAAAAGTTGCTTATAACGACATCTTGTAAAGCTGCTATAAAAGCAGGTGATTCTCTTATGAGTTGGCAAATGCATAATATAGTAAAAAATTGGAAAAATACACCTGATAATTTAACTTGTCCACATGGAAGACCTATTGTTAAAGAGTTTAAAAAGAAAGATGTTAATGCCTTTTTTAAACGTTCTAATATATAAATTTAAGGATATATTTACTAATGAATGAAGAGTGCGGTGTATTTGCAGGTGTCTTATTCGATAAAAACGATAAAATTATTGATAAAGCAATAAAGTCTTTATCAAACATTCAACATCGTGGTATACAAAGCTGTGGTATTTGTGTTTCTTTTGAAGGAAAAGGTGAAATTTTACTTAAAGATAAAGGGCTTGTTTGTGATGTTTTTAATTCTGATAATATAAAATATATTAATGGTAATGTATCTATTGGACATGTGAGATATTCAACTTTGAATGGTGATTTAAAAAAAAATGCACAACCATTATGCGATAAATTAAATGATGATAATATTTATATGTGTCACAACGGGCATATCCCAGGTATTCAAATAATAAAGAATGAATTATCACTCATAACTGATATTAAATTTCAAACACAAACAGATAGTGAAGTTGTTTTAAAAAAAATTATTTTTGAACTTAAGAAAGATAATCTTGAGGTGAATTTTGAAAATATAGGTAAAATTTTATCTGAGTTTTTTAATAAAGGTGCTTATTGTTTGTGTTTTTTATATAAAAATAAGATTTTTGCATATCGGGATAAATATGGATTTAGACCTTTATGGTTTTGTGAAACAAATGATGGCTTTTTTATTGCATCAGAGGATATTGCTTTTAAGGAATTTAATATTAATAAAAAAATTGAGATAATGCCTGGTTATGGAGTTGAGTTAATGTTAGACAATTTTAAAATAAAAAAATTCGATGATTCAGTGCAAAGGAAAATGTGTATTTTTGAACATATTTATTTTTCACATATTAATTCTACTATTTTTAATCACAGTATATTTGAGCAAAGAAAAAGTTTTGGTAGATTAATAGCTAAAAAAAATATACAATTAAAATCCAGATGTGATATTGTTGTTCCAATTGTAAACTCAGGTATTTGTGCAGCAATGGGAGTTTCTCAAATTTTTAATTTACCATTAATTTTTGCTATTTTAAAAAATAAAAAACAAAATCGCACTTTTATTGAAATTGAAAATTTAAGAAATAAAAAAATAGAACAAAAATTTAAAATAAAAAAAGAGTTGATAAGAGATAAAAGAATACTTCTTGTTGATGATTCTCTAGTAAGGGGAAACACAGCAAAAAATATAGTAAATAAGTTATATAAAGCAGGTGCTAAAGAAATACATATGCTTATAGCCTCTCCAATGTTAAAAAATACCTGTTCTTTTGGTGTTGATATTAGAGATAAAAATGAGCTTATTGCT
>USEW01000117.1 GCA_900553845.1 uncultured bacterium | reverse complement strand
ATTTATGCTTGAAGAAATAGCTACTTTAGAAAAAGTTGAAGTAACTGATGAAGAAGCAAATAAAGAAGCAGAAGACTTAGCTAAAAAATATAATACAACTAAAGAAGAATTACTAAATCAAATTGGTGGTCTTGATGCATTAAAATATGAAGTTGAAATGCAAAAAGTAATAGAAATATTGAAAAAATAATTAAAGGGCCAAAAGCTTCTATTTTTTATGATGAAAATAATAAACCAACAAATGCTGCTTTTGGATTTATGAAAAAAAATAATATTAAACTTGATGAGGTTTTCGTTCAAGATAATTATATTCAGGCTAAGGTCAATATTAAGGGGCGTTTGACATTAGAAATTATAACTGAAAATATCGAGAAAGTATTCCTTTCTTTGGAGGGTAACCATTTTATGAGATGGGCAAATTTATCATACAAATTTCAGCGCCCTATTCGTTGGATTGTATCATTATGCGATAATATAGAATTGCCTGTTTCAATTGCACAAGTGAAATCTTCCCAATATTCTCGCGGTCATCGGTTTAAATCTGATTCAGTTTTTATCCCGTCAGTTGATGAATATGAAGATATTTTATTTAAAAATAATGTTATTGTCGATGAAAATAGGCGTAAAAAAACTATTGTTGATGAAACTATAAAACTTGCTAAAACTATTGATGCAGATGTTGTTTTTAATGAAGAACTTTTGGAAGAAGTTTGTGAACTATGTGAATGGGTTAAACCTGTATTATGCTCTTTTGATGAAAAATATTTATCAATTCCAGAAAAAGTTATAGTGACTGTTATGGCGTCTCATCAAAGATATTTCCCGATTTATAAAAATGGAAAGTTGTTAAATAAATTTATTACTATTGCTAATTATATTGGCAATGATGTATCCAATATAGTTGAAGGAAATGTTCGCGTTATTAAAGCACGTCTTGAGGATGCTATTTTCTTTTATGAAGATGATATTAAAACTAAACTTGAAGAAAAGCTTGATGAACTAAAGGGTATGACTTTTCAAAAAAATTGCGGAAATATGTTTGATAAAACTATTCGTTTAATTGAACTTTCAAAATTTTTAATACAAGAATTAAATCTTGATAATAAAAAAAATGATATTTTAAGAACTGCTAAACTTTCAAAATGTGATTTAGCAACAAAACTTGTATTTGAATTTACCGAACTCCAAGGGTTTATTGGAGCAAGTTATGCTAAATTGTCAGGCGAAAATGAAAATGTTTCGTTGGGAATTTGTGAACATTATTTTCCTCTTAATGCAAAAAGTGAAACTCCAACTCAAATTGAGGGGCAAATTGTTTCAGTAGCTGATAAAATTGATAATATTGTTTCTATATTTGCCCAGGGAAAAAAGCCGACAGGTTCTGCTGACCCGCTTGGTGTACGAAGACAGGTTTTGGGTATAATACGAACTATTTTAGACAATAAATTAAATATTGATTTAATTTATTTGATTGACAAAACTATTAATATATCACCCTGTCAAATAACTAATAAAACTCAACTTAAAAAGCAAATTATTGAGTTTTTCTCTCAAAGACTTAAAATCTATTTAAATGAAAATTATCGTTATGATGTTCTTGATTGTGTTCTATCTAATGAAAGTACTTTAAAAAATATTAATGATTCAATATTAAAACTTGATGCTGTTGAAAAACTTACAAAAGATAGTGGTTTTAATATATTTTGTGAAAACGCAAATAGAATTATTCGTATATTAAAAGATGTGCAAAATGACAATATTGATACATCTTTACTTATGAATGAGAGCGAAAAGGAACTATATAAAAAATTAAACATCTTTAATGAAAATGAAGATTATAACAAAACGGCTTTATTCTTAAAAGAATTGACTCCATACGTTGTTGCATTTTTTGATAATGTACTTGTTATGGATAAAGATGAAAATGTTAAAAATAATCGTATAGCACTTTTAACAAAAGCTAAAAATATTTATTCTTTGCTTGGTGATTTTAGCAAAATTGTGTAAATTTTTGTAAATTTTTTATCTAATTTAGTCAAAAAAAAATTATTATTATTTTATTATAATTACCATCTATTATTGTAGTACTAAATTGGGGATTATAAAAATGAATTTAAGGTCGGTGAATACTAAAAATTTATCTTATGGTAAGGAATTAGCTAAAAGACAGAATGTAAACAAACAATTTAAAAGTTATATACAAAGTGATAGCACTAGTTTTAAAGGAGGTCATAATCTTGACATTAATCGAGCTTATGCTCAAACACCTAAAACTGGATTTTGGTCAAAATGTAAAAAAATTTTCAAACAAATTTTTAGTCATTTTAGATTTAAAAACAGAAACCTTCAAACTGTTGAAAGAGATAGTAATCCTACATTAAAAAACAATCAAAAGAATTCATACAATCCTTTAAATGAAGCTTTAAGTAGTTTGGGGTTACAAAGTTTCCTAATTAATAATCAGGATACCCTTGGTTTTGCCTTTGAATACAACAGAAGCATTAATAAGGAGGAGTTTGAAAATGTTATAGCAAGACTTAAAGGCAAGGAAGATAAGTCTGCGATGGCTCTTGTCTTAAAGAACTTGTGTCCTCGTTTGGATAAGTCCTTAATTATTAAAAATTTCGATAAAGATATGGAAATTAGTGAAGATAATGTTGACCAATTGCTTGACAATATAGCGATTGAAACCCAAGACGTTAAACCAGAAGCCAAGCAGGAAGTTAAGCAGGAAGCTAAATATGAACTTGAAGATCAAATTAGGAATTTATTCGACAAAATCGATGAAAGCGTTGAATGTAATGGTGATGACTTTAAATCTATATCTAAAATTATTCAAGAATTTGCTTCAATAAAAAATATTAATGAAAAATTAAGTGCTGAGTTTTTAAAATTATTAAAAATTGTTATTGAGACTACTCTTTTTGGAGAAAATCATGATAAATTAGAAACGTTAATTGATGGTTTGATACAAAATATTTCTAAAATGCAATTTAACAAGCAAGGAGTTACAAATTTATTCTCCATTGTTGAAAACATGTATTCTAATAAAATATTATGTATTGATAAGTTTAAATTATTAATAGATAAGTGTAACGAAATAGATATAGAATCTTTTGATGAAAACAAAAAAAGCAATCTTGAAAGAAAAAGAAACAAGTTAATGGCAGAATATTATTTCGGTAAGTTCTATAATGCTATAGATATAAAAAACAAGACTGTTAAAAATATTGATGTTGCAAGAACAACATTTGAACAAATGTTAAAATTATTAAAGCATAGTAATGTTATGTTTATAAATCGTACTATAAATGTGATTAAGGATACTTTTCATTATAAAATAATAACATCTGAAAATAAAGATTTGCTTGTTGATTTTATTAGTAAAACTAAAATTGATGAACCTGATATAAATAATCTCTTATCCAAAGTTTTGTTACCAAATGATGTAAAAGATACAGAATTAGATAAAATAATAGAACCTTTAAATCAAGACAAATATAACAAATTAAAATTCAGTATGTCTTTATCTGATGAATTCTTAATTAAACAATTGTTGTTGGAAGAAGACTTGTCAATATATACAGATGAAGCGTCACATATTATTCGCAATATGAATTTATCAACCAATGAACATGAGATTAAATTATCAAATGAACAAAGAATAGGAATTTTAAAAGGTTTGTATGGAGAAGAATTTGTGAATTTTTATTATAATGAAATGCAATCTGAGATTGATAAAATTGATAAAAATGACAAAAAAGCAAATGAACAATCTATACAAGAAGAAATAAATATAAACAAAGACGTTGTTTTAAGACGCCAAAATGTTATTCTGTTTGTTATGAATATATTTGATTCTGTTTATGATAGGCTTATGAATGTTACAGGATTAAGCTACTTAAAAAACAATAGAACAATTAAATTCCGTTTTGGTACTGACAAAGTTGATGGAAGTGCTTGGTATTCATCATTAGATCAAAATGTTTATTTGGGTAAAAGCATTTGGGAAGAATTAATCAAATATGCAGAAAATATAAATCAATATAAAAAATATTGTCAAAGTGTATTTTTACATGAATTAACTCATTATGTACAAGACTTATTATGCAAAGAAAATTTTGATGGGTTGTCAAGTGCAGGACAACAACTTGTTAAGGCTATAAAAGATGATAATTTTAAATATAATTCTGGACAGCTTAGTTATATGAGAAATTATTCGAAAGATACTAAAGAAATAGGCGCACATATGACACAATTTTTTGATGCTATTGAAAAGTGTTGTGGAAAAGAATATGGTGAATATTTTGTTCAGGAAAAAGCAACGGAGCAATCTCAAAACGTTCAAGCAAAAAAAATAGTTGATGAGTTAAGAAAAAAAGGTGTGATTAAAGATATATTTAATTCTAAAGGTCATTGTGCCGATTTTTGGAATACATTATTTAATAAAGTTTCGACAACAACATTTCAATGCTATGAGACTAGGATTATGTTTGAAAATATAATGAGTTTAAAGGGTATTACAGATAATGATTTAACAAAGAATGAAATAAATTGTTGTAAACACTTAGAAACAATTTTTTCCGAAGCATTAAAATACCTCATACCAAAAGAAGATATGATTAAAATTAATGACAAGTTAAGCCAAAGTTAAACTTAATATTAGTAATAAATTTAGATTTATGTTAAAATTTGTTTATAATGAAAAAGAAGAAAAAACGCATAAAAAAAAGAAAAGTAGCACTTGTAAGTGTTTTGCTTATAATATTTATAGCATGTATATGGGCTTTTGTAGCAGCTAATATCATCACAAAAAGTATAAAGCGTGATATTTCTTCAAATGATTTAGAAAAACAAGTTGTTGCAATTGATAGTCTTTTGCTTACCGAAACAAAAGAAGGACAAAAATTGTGGGAACTATATGCTGATAAAGGAGAATATGAAAGCAGCAGCAAAATTATTATGCTGACAAATATTATAGCTAATTTCTATCAGAACGGAGCTGTTATTGCATCAGGAAAATCAACACGTGGTACATATGATACCGAAACCAAAAAAGTAATATTATATAATGATAGTTATATTGTTTATAAAGATGGAACATCTATTCATGCTGATTTAATGGAATGGGAAGGCAAAGATAAAGATGTTAAAGCAAAAGATAATGTTGTTATTATAAAACCTGATGAATTTGTTATTAAGTCAAAAAGTGCTGTTTTGACAAACAACATGACTTTGTTTCGAGTTATTGGTAATGTAGAAACAAAAGTTTATAGTAAGGGGAAAAGTGGGAATATTCTAAAATGAAAAAAATAATTTATTTAACAATGATAATAATAAGTTTAGCTATGTGCCTTTGTGGCTGCACTAAAAAAAATCAAGAAGGTCAACTTTCAAAAATATATAAAGTACCACAAAAACTCATATATATAAATGCTCCAAGTACATATGAAGAAACACAAAATGGATATTCTAAAATATATTTTGTGAAAAATAAAAAATACATTGCAATAACTGCAGAAAAGAGCATGGAAGCAACGGAATTAACAAAAGCTCAGGACATAGTATTTTCAAAGATAAAAGAAAATGTAAAAGACTTTACATATATTAATAATTTAGAGATTGAACAAGAGAAAACAGAAAAAATTAATGAAATAGAAATGTATAGGTATGAGGGAAAATTAATATGTGGCAGAACAGTGAAGGCAAGTGCTTATGTTGTAGGATATACATTTATAATAGATAAAATTCCTTGTA
>USEW01000116.1 GCA_900553845.1 uncultured bacterium | reverse complement strand
TCAAATATATTTATTTTTTTATCGTAAATATGTAATAAAATAATTATAAAAAATAAGTATAATTATAAAATTAGTATTCTGTTAAATCCCGTTTTTGCAAGTATTCACGGATATGATTTAAAGAAAATTGCACAATACGGGTAATACGTGAAGATGATAAACCCATTGCTTTTGCTATTTCTTTTACCTGCATACTACGGTAAAAACGATATTCTACAACCGTCCTCTCTTTTTGGGGCAATATTGAAATAGCTTCACGAATAAGCCTTGATAATTCAGACAATTCTGCAAGTTCATCAGGCATTGCACCTTTATCTTTTACAAAATCAAAAGGCGAGTCATTATCAGAAGAGTCTGATGCAATACTATCAATTGATAAAATAGTTTCATAAACAGCTTCACGAACCTTGCCTGGTGATACGTTTATGCCGCTATCACTTGCTTCTCCATTCTCATTATTTGAAGTGATATTGTCATCACTATTGGTTTCATCATTCTTTTTTGCGTGCTTAAGGGAATACCATTTATAACGGTTGCGCAGTTCGTTACGTATTGCCCATCTTACAGCTGTTGCTATATATGCATTATTATACTTTTCCATCTGTTCCTCGGTTTTATCCTTGAACAATGTCTCAAGTGCAATTACTCCAATGCTCATAAGTTCCTCGCAGTCTACCATATGATTTGGTATACGTCTATACTCTACACGCGAAACTTTCTCAATTATATCAATATAATTTTTGGAATCAAACTGCATATTAATCTACAAACTCAATTTTTATTAATTTCTTTATCAATCTTCTTATTTATAATATTACCTAATTTTTTATCTTTATGCAAGTTGTAAACAAATAAAAGTATTTCAGCAACAGCTTTATAAAGTTCAGGCGGTATAATCTGATTTATTTCTACCATACGGAATAAAGCCCTTGCTACAGGGGGATTTTCAACTATTGGAACATTATATTCTTTTGCTATTTCAATTATTTTCTTAGCGATAAGTTCGCTTCCTTTAGCCATAAGCATTGGTGAAGGCATTTTATCAGGGTCATATTTTAAAGCACAGGCAATATGTGTTGGGTTTGTTACAACAAAATCACACTCACGGACAGAATCCATAGCCCCTTGCTGCAGCATTTGCTGACGACGCTGACGAAGCGCGCTTTTCATATGAGGGTCGCCTTCTGAGTTTTTATACTCGTCTTTTACCTCTTTAAAAGACATTTTCTGGTCTTTTAAAAACTTCCATTTTGTGACACCGTAGTCTGATGCTGCGATTATAAAAAACGCAACCATGGCTTTTGTAATAAAATCCATCATAAGGCTTCCCCACTCTATCATAACCGCAAAGTTGTTATCAACAGAGGCAAGCGACAGTATTGCAGGAAGATGTGACTTATACACAACAAAACCTATTAATCCAAGTAAAGCTACTTTTACTATATTTTTAAATAGCTCAAATAATGTCTTTATTGACATAAGATTTTTAAAATACTTTGTCGGGTTTAATTTATCCAGCTTTGGCGACAATGGCTCCATTGTCACTAAAGGCCCGACTTGAATCAAATCACCAAGTATTGCAAGGCACCACGCCATAAATAATATCGGACCTATAATTAATGCGGTGGGCAATATTGTTACAAAAAATAAATAAGGTAAACCAATTATATCCAAATGCTGATTAGGAATCTGCTCATATACAAGAACAAATAGTCTTGTTATCTGGTCCCATATAAAAGGAGATAGTTTTGATATGGCAGTACACATTACAAGCAAAAATAAAGCTGTCGAAAAATCTTTTGATTTTACGACCTGACCCTGCTCCCTTGCTTTTCTTAGTTTCTGCTGGGAGGCTTCAAATTGTTTATCTTCATCACCCATTTTTTATCTGACTAACTTTGTTATGCTTTGACGATTTATTTTCTTTAACCAATCGGGCATTTTGTTAGCTTTTTGTGTTTGAGCCCTTTTTTGTTTAAAACTTTGATAATATTAAAATTATACCATACAAAAATAGGATTTTGTTTTCTTTCAATATAATCAATTGAAGACAATATTATTTTTTTAATATTTTACAAGCAAAATTTATATCACTATCAATCTGATTTTTTAAATCATTAATACTTTTAAATTTTATTTCATTGCGTATTTTTTTAATGAGTTCTACTTTAATATCTTGTTTGTAAATATTTTTATCAAAATTAAGAATATGAACTTCACATAAAGGTTCTTTGTCTTTTTCATTTACTGTAGGACGAAGACCAAAGTTTAAAACACCTTGATATTCTTTTCCATCTATATTAACAATTACAGCATAAACTCCATATGGAATTTGGATTATATTTTTTTTGTACAAGAAATTCGCTGTTGGGAAATCAATCGTACGGCCAAGTTTTTTGCCCTCAATAATTTTTCCTTCAATATAAAAATTGTAGGAAAGCATTCTGTTTGCTTTTTCAACATCTCCTGTGCTTAATTTTTCACGGATTAACGAAGAGCTTACAATTTCATTATCTAGTTTAAACGGTTCAATTTTATTATAAATATACCCAAATCTTTGTTCGTTTATTTTCAACTTTTCACATGTTCCGATTCTATTTTTGCCAAAATAATGATTAAACCCGGTTGTTATAAACTTGGGATGAAAATTATCTATTAAAATATTTTTAAGATAATCACAATAATCAAGGTTAAGAAAGTAGTTATTAAAATCATAGACAAAACAATAATCAACATTTAATCGTTCAATATGTTTTAAACGGGATTGAAAATCAAGTATATACTTTGGTTCTTGTTTGTTGATTATGCATCGAGGATGGTTTGTAAATGTCAGCAAAGCGCTTTTTATATTGTTTTCATTTGCTCTTTTAACACAATTTTCAATAACTTTTTTATGCCCCGTATGAACGCCGTCAAAAAAACCGAGTGCAAGTGACAAATTTTCATATTTTTTTTCTATAGCATTAAAATAATTATGAAATATTTTCAAGCTTATTCAATCTCATTGTCAACTTCTAAAGCTTCCATATAATCGACAACTTCTTCAAATTCGTCGTCATCTTCAATAACTTCAAAAGTATACTCATCATTCTCTTCAACAAGTTTCATTAACGCAACTTCGCCCTCTTCAATGTCATTTAACGGAGACACAGGCTTTAAAAGTCCATATTCGTTTGAGTTATATTCAATAATATCAAGAAGTTCAAATTTTATAAGTTTGCCATCTTCATCAAGAACTTCAATAATTTTATTGTGGATATCAACCTGTTTTTTGTTTGTTTCTTGATTTTTGTCCATTTATTTGTTTCCTTTCCCATATTGATTTAAGTAACTTTCCAATATTAAACACGCACTTGTTTGGTCAACAAGCCCTTTGTTTTTTGAATATTTAACTTTCTTTTTTTTAAGGATATCCTCTGCTTGAGAGCTTGTCAACCGCTCATCTATAAAATCAATTATATAAGAATAATTATTAAAATACTGTGCGAATTCTCTTACATATTTAACCATTTCTCCTTCATCCCCGTTCATATGACATGGAAGACCGAAAACTATTTTGTATACGTTGTTATCTTTTGCTATTTTAAGTATTTCATTAACTGCATTTTCCGGGTTTTTGCCGTTTAACACCAGAAATTTTTGTGAAGCAAACAGTTTTAAAGGGTCGCTTAGCGCAACACCTATACGCTTCGTGCCTATATCCAATGCCATTACTCTTGTTAAATCATTTTCCATTTCGCCTCAATTTCATTTATTATTTTGTTTATTATATTGATATCTGCTTTATGTATTAATTCATTTTTTTTATTTTTGAGGAAAAAAATGTTTAATGTCTTTTTACTGTCGGTTAAATTATTTTCCATCTGCAAAAAATGCTGATAAATACTTTTTTTATACAAGATTTTCAAGAAATTGTCAAATATATGACTATTCTCTTCTAAGCTTAAGCTATATAATGCAATTGAAATATTTTCACTTATGCTGCTATAAATAAGGGCAGATATTTTTAAACGGTTTTTCAATATTGTTTTAAAACTTTCGTTGAAAATGTCTTCATAATAATCATCAATAATATCAATATTTTGAGTTTCGTATATTTTATCAAATACATTTTTTAAACTTTCAATTTGCCTTTCGTTAAAAAACCATTTTTTTATAAAAGCAAGGTTCAATATTGAATCAAGCATTTCATTATTAAGTTTTCCGGCTATATCCTTGAATTTATCATCAATAATTGATAATATAGAAGTTTTTTCATCGAAATTTTGTGTTTCGCTTTTGCATAACGGCTCAAAACATAGAAATTCGTATGGAACAATATTGTTAGTTTTAAAATTTATTTCTTTAAAATGTTTAATTAACGGCATTAAGTAATCATACTTAAGTTTCACCTGTTCGTCAAAGCTTGAAAATTTTGTAACTATTTTTATAAAATCTTCTTTTGTAATCTCAGAAAAGCCAAAACAGCCAGTTATTCCCGATATATCATTTGCAACAAGCGCTATAACCTGAATTTTTCCGCTTGATTTTATAATACGTGATACTATTATTCCTATGTTGCCTTCGCCATCAGGAAGAGTCAATCTTACAGGTTCAAGGACGGTATCTTCAATCATAACCTGGTTTATATGTTTTGTTTTGTTTATATCTATTTTTGCAAAGCTGTATTCTTTTAGTATTTTTTTTGAAAGAGTTTTTATTTTGCACTCATTGGAATATTCTGACAAAAACTCAAGCGATTCAATGGCAAGCGGTGATTTATATCTATTAAAAATATCAAGAATTGTTGTAAGTATTTCATTATCGTTTTCAATATAGGCAATATTCCCCACAAGATTAACAATCAAATCATTACCATAATCTTCTGATAGTGAATCAAGAAGAAGTATTTTTTCGTCGTTTTTGAGAGAACTGAAGAAATCAAGAAAGTCAATTTTTGCTTCTGGATTCACCATTGCAGAATTCAAAAGCTTTATTGTATCTTCGTTAATTACCTTTGAGGCATCGTTGAAGTAATTATTATATTCATCATAAGTTAAAGCCTTGCCAGCAGCTGTAAGAATTTCTAGCACCATGCTTTTCTTTTCGTCATTAATTTTTTTGTCTTTTAAAACTTCAAAAAGTTTATTTTCAAGAATTCCACTATCAACACAGTTAAGAAGTAAAGTCGAAACTATTGCTATATTTGATTGATTGCGACTTGTTAAAAGTTCTTTGATTAAAATTTCGCATACAGTCTTTTTGTCCTCAATTGATTTAAGTGTGGTAAATATATCATTTATATTTGGATAATTTAGATTGTTCTGAAATTTTAAACTTTCAATTACTGACAAAACAAAACTGCGGATTTGCAGCTTGGAAAAATTTTTGTTGTTTTCCATGATTTTTAATTTAACCTATCCCAAAAACTGTCAAGAATTCGTTGGGCTTCGCGGGATGGAAGTTTGTCTTCAAGAAGAAGATATTGAAGCGAAATCAATGTACAGTCAGCACAGATGTTAACTCCTGGACCTTTTACCATCTTAACAACCTCTGTATTCGGACGATTACAAAAACTACAATACAAAGGACCTTCATCCGCTTTGTCAGATTTTTTCGATGCATTGGCTGCTCGACTAGCTTTGTTATGTTTCATACCCATCAATGAAACTACTTTATCGTCCTTGTTTGCCATATTTATTTCCCCCTCCAGTTATTTATAGTTTTCTTATTTATATTTTAATATGAAATTAAATTCGATAGGGAAAAATGCTTTTTACAATTCGGTTAAGCAATT
>USEW01000115.1 GCA_900553845.1 uncultured bacterium | reverse complement strand
GGCTATCATCACCAGCATCAACAGCACATTTTTTATAATGTCCTTACATTTACACCCTTTATTTTTTTTGCTTTTTTGTATATTTATTTTTTCCGCACCAATAAATCATTGAATCATCATTTGAAACTTTGAGCGAAACATACTTAATTTCTTCGTTATATTTTTTAGCTTTATTGAATAAAAAAAGAAGCAAATTATTTGCATCCAAACTTTTATTTTTATACCCGTGGAAAATTACTGTTTCATTATAATTATTTTTACTTTGCGTGTTTAAAATGAATTGAACAAGCGACTCTTTATTTGTTTTTTTATATAATATAGTCTGCCAGGTTCCATAAGGAAAAGTTATAATGCATGTTTCATAACTATGTGCTTTTAAAGTTAGAATAAAATTAAAAACACAAAACAAAATAATAAAATATTTAAATAATTTTAGCATTAGATTTTTCATTATAAATATCTATAGTTAAACTTTCATATTGAAGTAACTCTTTTAAAACCGTCAAAACGGGTTTTTCACTATTTAAATGTCCAACATCAAAAATTGTAAGATTTGGCTTTAATATACTTTGATGATATTTTATATCTGATGTAATATATAAATCAATTTCGTCATCAAGTTCCTGAATAAAATCACCGCCACTTCCTGCACAAATTGCAGCTTTGTTATAAAACTTTTTTGACGGATTAAAATTATAAGCTGTAAAATTTTCAATATTTAATTTTTGTTTTATTTTAAGAATTAAATCATTAATATTAATATTTAAAATAGATGAAGCTACTACATAATCATTAATATTAAAGGAGTCGTTAAAATTCAAAAATGTTGCAAGAGTTTTAGATGTTGCAACTTTATCCAAATTGGTGTGAAGTGAATAAATTTGAATATTGTGTTTTATAGCTTGAATCAATATTTTATCATCAATTTTGTTTATATTCGGAAAAATAACAGGATGATGAGAAATAATAAATTTGTAATCATTATTTATTGCAAAATTAATAACATCAAATGTTAAGCTTACAGTCAATAAAACTTTATTAACATCAATATTTTCGTCAATTTTAATTTGCCACCCTGAATTATCCCAACTTTCAGCAAGGTTCAAAGGAGCATAAGTTTCAAGTTTTTCTATAATAGTTTTTATTAACATAGTTTAAAATCTCATAAGCAATTCTATCTTTAGTATTAAATTCAATTTTTTCAACATTTAAGTTTTTATCGACAATAAAAACCTCGTTATTATCTGAATTAAATCCTATGTTTTTATTTGAAATATCATTGGCGACAATAAAATCACAATTCTTAGCTTTTATTTTTTCTTTGGCATTATCAATTAAATTCTGACTTTCAGCACAAAATCCAACAATAATTTGGTTTTCACTTTTTTCCTTTGCAATTTGAGTCAAAATATCAGGATTTTTAACAAGATTTAAAATTAAACCTGAATCACTTTTTTTAATCTTTTGTTCACTTGGGTTTTGACATCTAAAATCACTAACAGCTGCAGCCATAATAACAATATCAGCATCTTGTAGATTTTTAAAGACGACATCTTGCATTTGAAGCGCTGTTTGCACTTTAGTCACTTGAAATTTAGAATTATTAACTTCAAAAGTACTAATTAAATGAACACAAGCACCGAGATAGGAAGCCTGTTTTGCAAGTGCAAGACCCATTTTGCCCGAGCTTTTATTTGTAATAAACCTGACACAATCAATAGGTTCGCTTGTTCCACCGGCTGTTATTAAAACATTTTTTCCTTTTAAAAATTTATTTTCGTAATTTAAAATAGAAACAATATTATCAACAATCAAATTTTCATCAGGCATTTTGCCAACACCAAAATCACCACAGGCAAGCAAACCTGAAGCAGGTTCAATGATATTAAAATTTAAATCTTTGAGTTTTTTCAAATTATCCTGAACAATTGCGTTCTCCCACATATTAGTGTTCATTGCAGGACAAAGAACAATAGGCTTATTAAAAGCAAGGACAATGGATGTCAAAAGATTATCAGCAATTCCATTAGTAATTTTTCCCAAAGTATTGGCGCTTAATGGTGCAATAAGCATCAAATCCGCTTTCTTTGAAAGAGCAATATGCTCAATATCAAAATCTATTGTCTCAAACTCGTCAACATAAACCTTATTATTTGAAACAGTTTGCAAAGTAAGTTTAGTCACAAAATTTAAAGCATTTTTAGTTGCAACAACAACAACATTTGCACCTTTTTTTTTGAGCATCCTTATTAGATTTGGCACTTTATAAGCAGCAATCCCGCCTGTCACACCAAGCAATATTGTTTTATTTGTCAAATCATTATGCAAAACCATATTGTTATTTTACCACAATAAATTCATTTTTTATAAAATTAAACAACTTTGCAATCCCAACTTCATAAGATGTAAACTCAAAATCTGGAATGTATTTTAAAAGTTGTGAATTATCGCCTGTGTATTCAAAATTTAAGACTTTATTTTTTATAATAATATTAGATTTATAATTACTTATTTTATTAACAAGTTGTGCTATTTCAAGCAAGCTAATACTTTTTGTTGGAGTAATATTAACAATATTTTGTTTATCCCATGCAAATTGGATAAAATGTTTAACAATTTTATTTAGATCTTCAATAAAAAGATAATCAAAGACAACATTTTGATTAATAATAATATTTTCTTTTTTTAAGTTTTGATTTATAGCATAACTTGGGAACCTTGAGTTTTTTTCATTATAACCATAACAAGCAAATATGTTGAGAGATAAAACATCCAAACGATTTTGGATTTTTTGAGCAATAAGCATTTTGGATTTGCCGTATAAATCAGGAGGTATACTTTTACCAATTTCATTTTCTTTAACTTTTTTCAAATGCCGGGCTTTATTATACATTGCCCCAGAGCCAAAGGTGATGACTTTAGTTTCTTTTTTTTTAGCAATAAGAAGATTATCAATCATTTTTAAATTGGCATTTAAGGTATTTACATCATCTTCTTTTCCCCTAACCCCGCCAATTGAGCCACAATGTATAACAAAATCTATATTATTATTGTTGTTAAAATAATTTATAACATCGGAAGTATTGGTCATATCAAGTTCAAAACTACGTGGAGCAAGAACGTTATAAAATCGGGATAAAAAATTATTTAGATTTTGCCCCACAAAACCACCGGAGCCTGTTAATAATATATTCATAATATTATGATAACAGAATAATAAAAAAAGGGCTTAAATATTAAGCCCTTTTGAAAATTGTAATATATTTTTAGTTTTGAGTATTATCAACATAAACTCTTTGTGCCATTTCTCTATCCATCATAAATAAAGCATCGCCTGAACAATCAACTATTTTAAGCTGTGCAATGATGTCTTCACAATTAGCTTCTTCTTCAACTTGTTCATCAATAAACCACTTTAAGAAAGACATAGATGCTCTATCCTTGACTTCTTCAGCAACATCCATAAGATTATTAATTAAAGAAGTTACATAAACTTCATGTTCTAAAGTCTTTTCAAACACATCAATAACTGATTTAAAATCATTTTGAGGTTTTTCAATGGCGTCCAACACAACTTTACCGCCACGGTCAACTAAATACTCATAAAATTTATGAGCATGGGAATTTTCCTCTTGCGCTTGAACTTTCATCCAGTTTGCAAAGCCTTTTAAGCCCATTTCTTCAAAATAAGCAGCCATTTGCAAATATAAATAACTTGAATAAAATTCTTTGTTTATCTGTTCATTTAAAACTTTTGCCATCTTCTCATTAATCATAATATTAAAATCTCCTATATAACTTTACTATAAATTATATTAAACAAAAAAATATAAAATACAATACCCGATAAGTTAATTGTATGTTAGAATTTAGATAAAATAAATAAAGGAAGAAAATAATGACACAAAAGGAAACAAAAACAAATAATACAGATACCATTGTATACGAACTATATGGAAAAACATATATAAATTTAACAAATAGCTGTACAAATGAATGCGCATTTTGTATTCGAGATATAAAAGATGACGTTATTGGCAAAAATATGTGGCTTGAACATGACAACGTAATAGGCGATGATGTAATAGAAGCCCTACTTGCAAATAAAGACAATTTAAAAGATGAAATTGTATATTGCGGTTATGGCGAGCCAACCTTAAGACTTAGCGCATTAATAAAAAGTGCAAAGTATATAAAAGAAAATTTTAAAGATAAAAAAATAAGATTAAATACAAATGGTCATGGAAACTTAGTATACAAAACAGATATAGTACCTCAACTTGCACAATATATAGATAGCATATCAATAAGTTTAAATGCCCAGGATGAAAATACTTATAATAAAATATCTAAACCAAAAATCAAAGATGCATATAGCGGAATGCTTGATTTCGTAAAAAAATGTAAAGAAAATGGAATTGATACAACAGTCACTATTGTCACACACTTTAAAGATTATGAAATAGATGTTGAGAAGTGTCGACAAATAGCAGATGATTTAGGTGTAAAATTCCGTGAAAGAGAATACTTAAATAATGGATATTAAAATTTTATAAAGTTTCTTGACGAATATAAAAAAACAATAGTAAAATGAAAAACGTAAAAAGTAATTGAGGTATAAATTTATGAGTGATTTTAGTTACCGCCGTCTTGATGGTGAAAATTATGACATTAACAAAGTAAAACAAATTATTAAAGATGAAAATGTAAAATTTATTAAACTTCAGTTTGTGGATATTAATGGACATGTCAAAAATATGTCAATACCATCTTGCCATATTGATAAAATATTAAATAACGAAATGATGCTGGACGGTTCATCAATAAAAGGATTCCGCAGCATTGAAACATCGGATATGTATTTTTATCCTGATATCAATACATTCACTATATTACCCTGGAGAACAAGAGATGATTCAAAAGCAGCAAGACTAATATGTAATATTCATAATGCTGACGGTACACCATTTGAAGGCTGTCCTCGCTGTAACTTAAAACGACTTATGAAAGAAGCCGAAGAGCTTGGATTCTCTATGAATATAGGTCCTGAAGCGGAATTTTTCTTATTTAAAAAGGACAAAGATGGTAATATAACAACAATACCAAACGATAAAGCAGGCTATTATGACTTAGGACCTACAGATTTAGGCGAGAATGTTCGCGGTGATATTGTTGCAACATTGCAGCAAATGGGATTTGATATTGAAGCATCACACCATGAAGTTGCTGACGGTCAACATGAAATAGATTTTAAATATTCTGACATTTTAACAACAGCAGATAATGTATCAACATTTAAAATTGCCGTTAAAGCAGTAGCCGAAGAATATAATTTACATGCAACATTTATGCCAAAACCAATATTTGGAATAAATGGTTCGGGAATGCATTGCAATATTTCATTATTCAGTGGCAACAAAAATGCATTTTTAGATGAAAACGCTCTATATAAATTATCAAATGAAGCAACCTGGGCAAT
The DNA here is from genome assembly GCA_900553845.1 of uncultured bacterium. Classification (GTDB taxonomy): domain Bacteria; phylum Cyanobacteriota; class Vampirovibrionia; order Gastranaerophilales; family Gastranaerophilaceae; genus UMGS1477. Next base: position 544 of record USEW01000115.1, on the reverse strand, counting down.
TGGCGGTTTGTTAAAACACGTTAGAGGCTTTACCGCAATAACAAACCCAACAGTAAATAGCTATAAACGACTTGTTCCGGGGTATGAAGCACCTGTTTACATAGCCTGGTCGCTTGCAAATAGAAGTGCACTTGTTCGTGTTCCAGCCAAACGTGGCAATGCAACACGTGTAGAATTGCGCTCACCTGACCCAAGTTGTAACCCATATTTAGCATTTGCTGTAATACTTCAAGCTTGTATTGATGGTGTAAAAAATAAAATCGAACCGCCTTCACCTGTTGAAAGCAATATTTACCAACTTTCAAGCCGAGAACGGGAATTGCAAAAAATAGACACATTGCCTGGCAGTCTTGAAGAAGCATTATTTGAATTATCAAAAAGTAATGTTGCAAAAGAAGCGCTTGGTGAACATATTTATAACGAATTTTGTCAAGCTAAACGCAAAGAATGGGATTCTTTCCGAACTTATGTTTCAAGCTGGGAACTTGACAGGTATTTAGATACATTATAATTTCTAAATATAAATAATAAAACGGGCCGGAAA
>USEW01000114.1 GCA_900553845.1 uncultured bacterium | reverse complement strand
ATATTTGTAACTTATGATAATAACCGGGTATTAAAATTTAATCATGATTTGATGAATTTAAATGAAAAAATGATGCCTCAAATTTTTCCGTTTCAGGATGTTTCACCTTATGAGGTTATAAATCATAATTTATATAAATATAAAGAGCAGATTAATATTATAAGGAATAAACCATCATTTGTAATAACTTCTGTGAGGGCTTTAATGGAGAAGTTTCCTCAAGGTGATTATTTTAACGAAAATAAAATTATATTATCCAAAAATGATGATATAGAGCCATTTAACTTAGCACAAAAACTAATAAATTTAGGATATAAACGTGTCACCCAGGTTAGTGACATTGGAGAATTTTCACTTCGCGGTGACATTCTTGATGTTTTTAGTCTTGATGAAAATCCGGCAAGAATTGAATTTTGGGGTGATACAATAAGTGATATAAGATATTTTAATGTTGATAATCAAAAAAGTATCGGTCATATAAATAGTGTTGAGCTTTTACCGCTATATAAATTTGTTAAAGATTTAAATCAGGAAAATAAATTGGAGGCTGAAATTGATTTATATTGCGAATATTTTGAAGGGAATTATGGCAAAAATTTAAATTCAGTTGTGCAACTATTTCAAGACGATTATATATTTGTATTTGATGAAACTATTGAGATTTTAAATCATTATCAAAATTTAGATACAAAATATAACGAAAAATATGAAAAAAATTTAAAAGAAGATGAAAATTTAATGTTAAAAAACTCAAATCATTTAAAATATTGTGATTTTGAGAGTTTATATTATAAATTAAAGAAAATATGTTTTGAAAATTTCTTAAATGAAAAAGATAACGCAAATGTAATTGAATTTGATAGTGAAATAGTTGGTTTATTTTCAGCTGATGTTTATAAAGCAGCTCAATTTGTTGAAGAAATTTTAAATAAAAAATATAAACTAATAATTGCAACAGATTATAAAGCACGTCTTATTGAAATTTTAAATGATTTTGAAATAGATAATTCACAAATGGAATTTACAGGGAATTTATCTATAGGCGGAGGGATTTCCAATACTTTAAAATTAGGGGTTTTAACTGATAAAGAATTATTTAACAAAATATCAAAAGATATAACATCCAAAAAATACAACTATAAAAAAGAAAATATAGAGTTTATTGAAAATATAAATGATATAAAAGAAGGTGATTATGTTGTCCATCGTATCCATGGTGTTGGAAAATATCTTGGATTAAGTCAAATGGAAATAGATGGAGAATATAAAGATTATTTGACAATTGAATACGCAAATAATGATAAGCTTCATATAGTTGCCGAGCAAATAAATATGCTGTCGCGTTATCGAGGAGTTCAAGGTGGAAGTGTTGTTAAATTATCAAAAATGGGCGGAAGCGAATGGAATAATGTTAAGAAAAAAACAAAAGCAGCATTGGAAGACGTTGCACGCGAATTAATAAATCTTTATGCGAGTCGAAAAATGTCAAAAGGTATAAAGTTTGACCCAGATACACCTTGGCAATATGAGCTTGAAGAAAGTTTTCCATATACTGAAACTGATGACCAAATGAAAGCAATAATAGAAACAAAGCAAGATATGGAAACAGATGTTCCAATGGATAGACTTATTTGTGCTGATGTTGGTTTTGGCAAAACAGAAATTGCACTTAGAGCTGCATTTAAAGCTATAACAAGCGGAAAACAAGTTGTTCTTGTTGTGCCTACAACTATTCTTGCGCTTCAACATTATGAAACATTTAAGCAGCGTTTTAGCCCTTATCCTGTTTGTGTTGAATTGTTGACCAGGTTTAAAAGCAAAGCTGAACAGAAAAAAATACTTACAAAACTTTCAATGGGAGAAGTTGATTTGGTTATTGGTACACATAGGCTCTTGCAAAGTGATGTAGATTTTAAGGATTTGGGTTTGCTTATTATTGATGAAGAACATCGATTCGGCGTAAAACACAAAGAAAAATTAAAAAGTTTAAAGAAAAATATTGATATATTATCAATGAGTGCAACACCAATACCAAGAACTTTATATATGTCATTATCAGGTATAAAAAATTTATCAGTTATAAATACACCGCCACAAAATAGACTTCCTATAAAAACAAAAGTTTGTGAAATGGATGATAATGTAATAAAAAATGCTATAAATTATGAGCTTGACAGGGAAGGTCAGGTGTTTATTCTTTATAATCGTGTTGATACAATATATGAGTTTGCATCATATATTCAAAAACTTATTCCAAATGCTCAAATAGCGGTTGGTCATGGTAAATTAGACGAAAAAACTTTAGAACAGGTTATGGTCGACTTTTTAGAGGGAAAATATAATGTTCTTGTTGCAACAACAATAATTGAGTCAGGATTAAATATTGAAAATGCAAATACAATGATAATAATTGATTCGGATAAATTTGGCTTAGCCCAGTTATATCAATTGCGAGGACGTGTGGGCAGGGCTCAAAGACAAGCATATTGTTACTGTTTGTATAAGAAAAGTAAAAGTTTAACAGAGGAAGCTATAAAACGTTTAAAAGCAATAAAGGATTTTACAACGTTAGGCAGCGGTTATCAAATAGCACTTCGGGATATAGAGATAAGAGGTGTCGGTAATCTTCTTGGAACAAAACAGCATGGACATATGATGAATGTTGGATTTGATACTTATTGTGAACTTTTAGATGAAGCAATTAGAGAATTTAAAGGAGAAAAAGTAGAAAAAATAGAGCAAACAATTGTTGATATAAATGTAACTGCATATATCCCTGAAACTTGGGTTGGTGATTATAGTCAAAAAATGATAGAATACAAAAGGCTTGCAAATGTTGAAAATGAAGCACAGTTGGAATTAATAATCTCTGAGTGGAAAGATAGATTTTCAAAAATGCCAGCTGAAGTTGAAAATTTAATTAAATTAATTCGGTTAAGAATCCTTGCTACCAATATTAAAATAAATGCAATACGTCAAACGCCTGATGGAATAAGAATGTATACACCATATAATGAAAACGAATGGAGGATTATAAGTTCAAAAATTGAGCCAAATGTTAAGAAACGTTTAAAATTTACAAAAGCTCCAAAAACGTTAAATGAGACTAAATCCATACTTATTTTCAACAATCGGTTTATGACTTTTGATGAAATATTTAACATGTTGGCTAGTTTATTTTATTATATATCTTGTGTACGTTTAAAATATTAACTTAAAATAAAAATAAAAAAGATTAAAAAAGTAAAAGAGGAGAAATATTAAATGTTAAAGAAAAAATTGTTATCAACAGTAGCGTTATCATTAATTATGTTTATGGCATGTGGTTGTACTAAACCTGGTGAAAAGATTATTGAAGTAAATGAGCATCCGATAACAAGAAGTGAATTTAATAAAGCATTTGATAAAGCAGTAAGCGATTCAATGTTTGCAAAAATGGGCATTGATGTAAAAAAAGATCCTAACAGTTTTTTGTATTTAATGATAAAAGACAGAGTTGTGAATGAACTTATTGTTAAGTCACTTTTAGAAGAAGAAATGAAATCAAAAAACATAAAAGCAACTAAAGAGGAAATTGAAGAAGAACATAAATCAATGATAGACAGAGTTGGTTCAAAAGAAAAATTTAATGAAATTTTGAAACAAAATGGTATATCAAATGAGCAATTTAAAGAAGATTTAGTTGAAGGTGTTAAATTAAAAAAACTTATTGAAACAATAAAAGTTCCTCAAGTTTCAGATGCTGATGCAAAGAAATTTTATAATGCCAATATGGATAAGTTTAAATATCCTGATAAAGTTCGAGCTTCTCATATTTTGATAAGTGCAAACCGTGATGAGATTGCTCAAATTTTACAAAAAGAAAATAAAAATTTAACAGAAGAAGAATTAAATAAAAAAATAAATGATGAAGTTAAAATAAAAAAAGAAAAAGCGCAAAAAATATTAGCACAATTAAAAGCCGATAAATCACAATTTGAAAAACTGGCTCGTGAAAATTCAGACGATGTTGCAAGTGCAAAGCAAGGCGGAGATTTAGGATTTTTTGCAAAAGAAGAAATGGTTGAACCTTTTGCAGTTGTTGCATTTAAACAAAAACCAAATACTATAAGTGAAATTGTTGAAACACCATACGGTTATCATATTATAATGGTTACAGATAGAGCTGTTGCAGGTGTTGAACCTTATGAGAAAGTAAAAGAAGAAATTAAAACGTATTTAACAAATTCACAACAAGTTGAGATTTTACAAAAGTATATTGAAAGTTTAAGACAAAAAGCTCAGATTAAATATCTAGATAATTCATATAACCCAGAAGTTATTCAGAAAGATATAAAAGAAGCGTCAAAAGACAATAAAGCTTTAATGGAGTCTCAAAAACAACCACCACAAAAAGATAAAAAATAGTTAAATATAAAATTAAGTGACTCTTAAAATTATTTTTAAGAGTTACTTTTATAATAAATAAGAATGTAAAATAGATGTATAGTGAAAGAATAGTTAAGCAATATGAAAACAGATGAGACACTTGTCATGATATTAGCCGGAGGAGAGGGCAAAAGATTATTTCCCTTAACACGTGATAGAGCTAAACCGGCTGTACCTTTTGGAGGACGATATAGAATTATTGATTTTGTTTTAAATAATTTTGTAAATTCAGGATATTTTAAAATAAAAATACTTACTCAATATAAATCAGATTCATTAAATAAGCATATAACAAGAGGTTGGAACTTATCATCATCTATAAACCAGTATGTTGATTTAGTACCAGCTCAAATGAGAACAAATGCTTCATGGTATAAAGGAACAGCTGATGCTGTATTTCAAAATTTAAATATTATACTGGATGAAGCTCCAAAATATGTGTGCGTGTTTGGCGGTGACCATGTTTATAAAATGGATGTATCTCAAATGCATACTTACCACAAGGAAGTGAATGCTGATTTAACAATTTCAGCTATTCCTGTGCCATTAGAACTTGCAAGTGAATATGGTATTATTGAGGTTGATGAAAATTGGAGACTTACAAATTTTATTGAAAAGCCGACAACAACTCCCAAAACAATACCTGGAAATGACAAAATGTGTCTTGCATCAATGGGAAATTATATTTTTACAACAAAAGAACTTGTATCGGCATTAAACGAAGATGCTTTAAATCAAAACTCAAATAATGATTTTGGTAAAAATATAATACCTCAGATGTTAAAAGAGGATAAAAATATTTTCGTGTATGATTTTTCTAAAAATGAAGTGCCTGAAATGCTTGATTCAGAAAAAGGTTACTGGAGAGATGTTGGTACAATTGATGCATATTGGAGCGCAAATATGGATTTGATATGCCATTCACCTGAGTTAAATTTATATTCAAAGGTTTGGCCAATACGCACTTATAATTATAACGACCCGCCTGCAAAATTTATATGGGAGGAAAATGGTAGAGTTGGCATGGCAACAAACTCACTTGTATCGGAAGGCTGTGTTATATCAGGAGGTTCTCTTTCAAGGTGTATACTTTCACCACAGGTACTTATAAATAGTTTTTCAAATATAAGTGAAAGCATATTAATGGAAAATGTAAATGTAGGCAGATATTGTGAAATTAAAAAGGCTATAATTGATAAAAATGTTGACATTCCTCCATATACTAAAATTGGTGTATCTAAAGATGATGATATAAAACGTGGCTTCTATGTCACAAAAAATGGTATTACAGTAGTTCCCAAAGGAGCAGTTTTATGAAAAAAAATATATTGTTTATAATTTGTTTTATTTTTATGTGTTTGATTTTTACCGGATGTGATAAGAATCAAGAAAAAGAACAATTGCTAAATGATTCAACTTGCACTAAAACAAAAGCTTTTTTAAATTATGATTTTGGTAATTCATATAAAGATGCTATTAAAGATGACAAACCAATGTTGCTTGTATTTTATGTTAACTGGTGTACATACTGTAGAAGGCTTATGCCAAAGTTAGCTGGCTTGAATAATCAATATAAAGATAAATACAATATTGTTTTAATTGACTGTGAGA
>USEW01000113.1 GCA_900553845.1 uncultured bacterium | reverse complement strand
TGTTTTTTTATAAAAATAGGCATCAAGTGTAATTAAATAAAATAAAAATAAGTTAACAATAATAATACGATTAAATAAATATAGGAATTAAAAAAGTGAAAATATTTATTGTATTATTAATGTTTATGTTCATACTATTTGCTTCATTAAGTGTATATGCTTCCTGTGTTACCGGATATGCTTGTTCATTAAAAGATTTAAATAAACAAAAAGAAAAACAAGCTGAAAAAATTACAAATAAAAAATTTCCATATCCTCAAAGTTCATTATCATCGAATTTGACTAATTGGGACAAGTCAATTGAGGATAATAATGAATCAAATGAGAATATTGACAATTTATTTACATATAGTCGACTTTTAAAGAATATTAAAGTTGTGCAAATTGATTACTAAACTCTGTCTCTCTTTCAAAATTATAAGCAGTGTTAAGCAATAAGCTTTCAGAAAGTGCTTTCGAGGATAACTGTAGTCCTATTGGAAGACCACTTGCATCGAATCCGCAAGGTATTGAAAGCGCAGGAATTCCGGCAAGATTTGCACCAATTGTTGCGATGTCGGTCAAATACATGCTTAAAGGGTCATTGGCTTTTTCACCCAACTTAAAAGCAGTTGTTGGAGAAGTTGTTGAAAGAAGCACATCAACTTTTTCAAACGCGCGGTTAAAATCGTCAGCAATAAGTCTTCTCACCTGCTGCGCTTTTTTATAGTATGCATCATAATAGCCAGAACTTAAAGCATAAGTTCCAAGCATAATACGTCGTTTAACTTCATCACCAAAACCTTCTGCACGGGTTTTTGTGTACATTTCAAGCAGATTTTCACAATTCTTAGCACGGAATCCATATTTTACCCCGTCAAATCTTGCAAGGTTTGAACTTGCTTCAGCAGTAGCCAAAATATAATAAACACCAATAGAATGTTTGAGCAAAGGTAAAGATATTTCAACAATTTGAGCGCCTAGTTTTTTATAAACCTCAATGCTATTTTGAATAGCTTTTTGAACATCACTTGAAAGTCCATCACCAACAAGTTCTTTAACTACACCTATTTTACGTCCTTTTATATCATTTTCAATGTTATTTAAATAGTCTTCGTTTTCAACATTTAAAGAAGTTGAATCGCAAGGATCACAACCTTGAATAACATTTAACGATGCAGCTAAGTCTTTAACACTTCTTCCAAAAGGACCTATTTGGTCTAAAGATGAAGCAAACGCAATAAGTCCATATCGTGAAACTTTGCCATAAGTAGGTTTCATACCGCATACACCGCAAAAACTTGCTGGAAGTCTAATTGAACCGCCTGTATCAGAACCAAGCGCAATATATGAAGTAAGTGAAGCAACAGAAGCAGCTGAACCGCCTGATGAACCCCCGGGAACATAGTCTAAATTCCAGGGATTATGCACTTTATTAAATGCGCTGTTTTCATTTGAAGAACCCATTGCAAACTCGTCCAGGTTTGTTTTTCCAACGACCGGAATATAATTTTGTTTTAATTTTTTTGTTACTGTTGCATCATAGGGTGATACAAAATTTTCAAGTATTTTTGAAGAAGCAGTTGTTTTTGAGCCAATTAAATTTATATTATCTTTTAAAGCTAATGGAACACCGGCAAGTGGTGGTAATGATTCATTATTCTCAACTTTTCTATCAACCTCTTTTGCAACACTATAGGCATAATCGCGTGTAAGAGAGTTAAAAGCCCCAATTTTACATTCAACTTCATCAATACGTTTATATACCGCGTTTAAAACCTCAATGGCTTTAATTTCCTTTTTCTGTATCATCTCACCAGTTTCAAGCGCTGTTTTCTTTAAAATATCATCCATTTATACTTTGTCCTTCTGTTATTTATTTAAGATAAACTTATTTTACAACAAAAAAGGACAAACAATCAATACTATATGCAGCTTTCAATTTAATTAGAGTGTTACTTATTCTTCTTCGTCGTCAGAACCTTCATCGATTAATGACGTGATGTCGTCCTCGAAGTAGTCCGAGTCGCATAAGCTAGTAAAATCAGATTTATCTATAGCGTCTAAAAGTTTTTTTGATTCAGTTGATAAATCTATTCTTTGTTTCAATTCTTCCTTCTCGTCTAAGGACATTGTGTCATCATATTCTTGAAGGTCTCCTAATTTTTTGTCAATATTATTTACATAGTTTTTTATAAATGAGATAATATTACTTTCGCTTGTACCAATTGTGCTACAAATTTGTTTTAAAACATTTACTACATTTATCATTAATTTAATATTAGTGCTATCTTCAAAATCTAACTCATTACATAAAGGCAATATTTTTTTCTGAAGTTCCTTAAACACTTCTTCTACATTGTCTTCTTCAATAATAGATGGCTCAATAAGGTATTTACCTAAAATACATTTTATTAGTTTTTTTGCTGAATCGGGGTTTTCTGTGACTTTTTTATCATTTACTAATACCGCCCGAAGTTGTCTAAGCACTAAAACTGCATCTTTACTTTTGATATCATAACCTTCTTTAGACAACAATTCTTTAAGTGATCCTATTTCTTGGGAATCAGAATTAAACTCTTGAATAGCATTTTCTAGTGGGTTAAATACAAAATTGTCATCACAACCTTTAGGATCATTGCTATAGATTATAATGTCCGGCTCATAAAGAACCGCAGCAGTCTCTTTACAAAGAGTGTGAATATAATCAGTATCGATATTAGGAATATCTTTTATTTTTTCATTTATTAATTCTAATAGCTGAAAATCATGACGTACTGCCCATTTAGTTTCAAATAAATTTCCAATTATTTCATCAATTGAACTAAGTTGTTCTTCATCATCACATCCTTTATATTTAGATATTAAACGTAAAATTGTAATTATAGCATTATATTGTTGTTGTGAATCATCACATTTTATCTCGGCGAGCTTTGCAATAATATTGAGCGCACTACTTAAACTTATAATTATATCTTCATATTCATTCAGATCACAGTCCGGATGATTAATAATTAAGTCATAAAACGCATTGATAACTTTCTGTTGTGCTTCTGGATTTTTGTCTTTTTTATAATCCTTCAATGCCTTTGACAAATTACCCTTACATTCTTCAAGACTTGCATCATCTTTAGCCGGCTGTTGAACAGGAACGTTGACAGAAACTTCTGGTTGTATTTGTGGAATTTTCTCACCAATATTAATATTTTCCAAGTCACTAAGAATACCCTCAACTAAACCTGTTATTTCTTTCATAACATTTTTTTCATTTTCATAGGGAAAGTCTTTTATGTTCGTAAGAGCTTGCTTTACACCGTCTTTATTGCTAGAAGTAATAAGACTACTACTATTTTCTTTAACTTTAGCAAGAATTATGCGTAAAATATCTGCTTTATTTGGTTTTTTATCAGAAATTAATGACCCTTTTAAACCATCATTAAGCGAGTTTAATAAGAACGGGACATTGTCTTTAGTTATAACATCATCTTCACTATAAATATCTACAAGTTCCTTTATAATACCATCTTCACCATATATACTATCAAATTTTTCTTCATTTGTTTCATCATATAAACTTCTGAAATTTTTTATTGCTGATGCATTGCTTTTCAGTAATAATTTTAAAAGATCTTTATTTTTATAGCTGTACTTATCTCTTGCTAATATATAAAGTTCTACCGTTTTTTCTTCAAGTTTTGGTTTTCCGGCTTTATTCAAATCTTTTTCAAAGTTATCAAAGTTATCAAGAAAAGAAATAATAGTTTTTTCGAAGCCTTGTATTATGTCTATAGTTCCATACCTCAATGAGTACAGCACTTCGCCTAACAACTTATCAGCCAAGCTTGTATCTTTGCATTCTTTTATTTTTTCAACAAAGTAATTAAATAAATCACAGGCAATTTCTGGTTTTTTTTCGCATACATATTGATATAATTGTATACTTTCTGATAAACCGTACTGACCTTGTCCAGTTAAAGTATCAATACTGTCAAAATTTTCCAGAAAATACTCAATATTTGAATCTGATACTTCTTGTAAAGCATTTTTTATGTTATCTTTCAAGCGATTCATTTCATCATTTTCTTCGCCAACTACATTATGTGGCAAAGAAGACTCGACCGGTGTTTGGGTATCTAAAGCATTAATTCTTGCGATAATATCAGAACTCAAAGACTTCCATCTTCGGAAGTGTTTTAATTGTTCTTCTGTATAACCATTTATTTTTTTGCTGTCACACTTATGATTGAATGCCTCAAGGCCTACATCAGAGAAACCCAATATACTACTTTTATTTTTAGAAATAACAAGACTACTAAAATTTTCTTTAACTGTATTAAGAATTATATCAATAATTGTATCATCTGAATTTTCCCTCCGAATAACTATTTCAGCTAACTCAGACAATCTGTTAAATGTTGCTCCAATGTTTTGTTGAGTTATAATACCCTCTTGTCTATATATATCAACAAGATCTTGCTTATTTTTGTCATATATTTCACTACTACCTATGTTCTTCATTACCGACGCTGGGTAGTATTGCATACACTTTTTGAGAAAATCTATGTTACGATAGTTATAATTCACTTGTGCATTTTTATATGCCTCAAATAAATCATCACATATTTGATTTTTCTTTAAGCACTCAGGATGTTCACAAACTTCGTTAAAGAAATAAGCAATAAATTTTTCTGAACACTGTTTATTTTGAATACATTCTTTTAACAGCATAGTGAAATTTTTGCACATAGTTTCTTTTCTCATGTCGTATATTCCACATTTTTTATTCATGTAAGTTAATAGATTATCAATAAGTTCTTCGTCTTTCAGATCGTCAGGTATATTGACATTAAATATAAAATAATTTTGATTCTCAGTTAATACACCTCTAAGTTCTTCAAGTTCTTCACGATCTGTATCATTAGTCTTGGAGTCAATTATTTCAGATAATTTTTTTATTATTGATGCTTTCAATTGCTCCATAGCATTCTGGTCTTTTGCCTTTTTTTCATCAACATCATCACCTTTAGCCGGTGCTGGTGTGGTATCAACCAGTCTCATAAATTCTTTAATGCTATCATATCCACTTAAAACTTTTTTGTCTATCTTGTCTATATCAGTCAACAAATCTTTTAATTCTTTTTTCTTATCTTCAGTTAAAGATTCATATTCTTTATCTTGAAAGTATGCCTGTTTAATACAATAAACTATTGCAGCTTTGCCATTTTCTGTTTTCTCATCATTTTCTATACTATCAATTATTGTTTCTACACCAAACTTCTTACCGGTTTTAATAATTGCATCACATATCGTTTTACATACTGGGCTTTGTGCATAATTATAGGGGGCTTTATTAAGTATATTTTTAAGCATAGTTGTGGCAATATTCTTATTTGACGGCTCTTTATCAAGATATTCAGATAAGCATTCTGAGAACGCTTGTAATCTAAATTCTGGAATAGAATCCCCAGTAATAGTATCAATATGAGCTTCAATAGCCTCCTCAGTCAATTCACAATTAGACAAATATTCCATATCCGACTTAATAACATATTTGAGATCATCATTATTTTTGACTTTTGCATAGCATTGGTTGACAAGGAATTTAGTTAATTTACCTAAATCATCTGATAAAATTTCTAATGGTATACCTTTTTCTACAAAAGATTTATACAAGTTTATACAATATGAAATATTACGACTATTTGAGTCAAAGTCTTTACATGTTAGTACAATCTTATGTATTAAATCTTTATTATCTTTAAAATCATCTTTTGTTAATATTTCTGTGTTTACACATTCAGCAATCAAATCAGCAGTATGGGCTGCATTATAACAGCTTTCAAATACATCTTCATTTTCTATCAAGTTTTTGAAAATTTCTTTTATATAATCTTTATCTTCTTTTCCTAAAACTTCTTTTTGTATACATTCAGAAAGTAAATTGGCAACATAGCCTACATTGCCCTCTTGCTGCATTGCATCTTCATTTTCTGTCAAGTTTTTCGAAATTTCTTTTATATAATCTTTATCTTCTTTTCCTAAAACTTCTTTTTGTATACA
>USEW01000112.1 GCA_900553845.1 uncultured bacterium | reverse complement strand
AATAATTAATAAAAATATAGATATTGAAAAACTATATGATAGTCTTAATTATGATGATTTCAATAAAAGTTTTAGTAAAAATTATAACAATTTTAAAAGTTTTTTACTAAAATGTGGTGTTAAAATTAGTTCGCCCAAAAATATATGCAAAATAGAAAGTGAGTTGCAACCAAGCTTTCAAACTAGATTGCCTGAAAATATTTTTGATGATATCTTAAGTAATATTGAGATTAATTTGGCAAAGAATCTAAAGGATAATATAAAAGAGAAGCTTTCATTTTTTGCCTTTAAAAATAAAAAATTGTCTCCAATTTTGCAAAAAAATAAACATAGAATTTATGTTAATTAGGAAAGGTTTATAATGAACTTAAATGACGAGTTAGAAATTATACTTATAACATATAACCGAGAAAGATTTTTAAAAAGAACTTTTGAGCAGATATTTGATAATGATAAATCTCCAATACGTAATATTGATATTACAATTTTAGATAATAATTCAAATGATGGGACTTCTAATTTAATTTTTGAATATCAAGCTAAATATAATAATATAAAATATGTAAAAAACCTTCGTAATATTGGTGGAAATGCAAATATTGCAAAGGCTTATACTATGGCCTGTAAAAAATATATTTGGGTATTATGTGATGATGACACATATGATTTTGAAGGTTTTGAGCAAATTGAAAAAGCTATAGATGATGAATATGATGTGATTTTTGTTCAAAAAACGGATAATGATATTCCATCTATATTTACAAAATCTTCGTTTGTTCCGGGATGCATATATAAAGTTTCAAATTTTACAGATACAGTTATTGCAAATATGTACGATAATATTTCAAATATGTTTCCACATCTTGCGTTGATTGCAAAGAATATAAATGACAATAATAAAGATTTTATTCACACCTATTTGGGTAATAGTAGTTATAATTGTTATATTCGCGGTTATGAAAATGAAGATGAAATACCCAAATGGCGAAAAAATATGTTTTGGGGGATCGGGTATTTTAACTCGTCATATTTAATAAAAAATAAAAAATTAAGACAAGATATTTTAAATAATGTTAAAATGGGATATTGTAGAAATTTTAGTCAGTCAATAAAACAGGATTTGAAATTAAATTATTTATTTTACAATAATTCTATGTATAATATATTTTGTTTATACGAACCTTTAACTATTTTGCAGAGAATAATATTTATTAAGGTTTTCATTTTATTTTTATTAAAAGTTATTTTTTACTATAATTTTTGTAATAAAAAGTTTTTGTTTATGCAAAATGATAAAAAATGGAAAGAATATTTAGAATTTGTTGACGAACAAAAATATATAGACAAACTTGCCAAGAAGTACAAGAATAATAAAATATTAATATACGGTACAGGAACAATCGCAGAGCACTTATTTAATAATTACGATTTGTCAAAATTGAATATAATTGCTGTATCGGATAAAAAATACTCAACGCGATCAAACTACAAAGGTTTTACTACAATTTGTCCAGACGAAATAAAAGATTTAAATCCTGACGTGATATTATTTACTTTATATAATTATAAAGATGTTAAAAAAGATTTTAAACAACAAAACATACAAGCAGAAATGGAAAGTATGATTAAAAGAAACCGATATATTTTAATATAATTACAGATGTATTAAAGTAATTCTTTTTGTGGTTTAATAATATAATAAGTTAAATATTTGGAGAATGTAATAAAGTGAAAAAAATAAATATAGGTATAATAGGTTTAGGAACTGTAGGTTGCGGTGTTGTTAAAACATTAAAGAATTTTCCTAATATAAAAATAGTTCAAATAGCAGTTAAAAATAAAAATAAAAAACGTAATATTGAAAATTTAGATGAAAGTATCATAACTGATAATGCCTATGAACTTGTCAATGACCCTGAAATTGATATAATTGTTGAAGTTGCAGGCGGTGTAAATCCAGCGTATGATTTAATTAAAACAGCTCTTCACAATCGCAAACATATAGTAACGGCAAATAAAGAATTACTAGCAAAACATGGTGACGATTTATTTAAAATAGCAAATCAAAAAAATTTAATAATTTTATATGAAGCAGCTATAGCAGGGGGCATACCAATTATAATGCCATTGAAAATGACGTTATGCGCTAATAAAATATTAAAAATTCAAGGTATTTTAAATGGAACTACAAATTATATATTGACAAAGATGAAAGAAAATAAAGAATCATATGATGATGTTTTAAAAGAAGCACAAGAATTGGGATATGCTGAAACCGACCCGACAAATGACGTTATGGGATATGATGCTGCATATAAAATTTGTACATTGGCAAAAATTGGATTTAATAGTCAGGTAGATATAAATAAAATATACACAGAAGGTATAACGAAAATAACAGATGAAGATATTTCATTTGCTAGCGAACTTGGCTATACAATAAAACTTGTGGCACAAGCCAGCATGAATGAAAAAAATGAAGCAGATATACGTGTTCACCCTGTTTTAGTTAATAATGACAATGTGTTGGCTAAAATAAATAATGCAACAAACGCTGTAAAAGTTTGTGGAATACCTGTTGGAGAAGTTTGTTTTATGGGCCCTGGAGCTGGCGAAATGCCAACAGCAAGTTCGGTTGTTGGAGATATTTTAATTTTAGCAAGCGAGCTTGAAAATACAAGTGAAACTAAATCATTAAATTTAATGATGAAAACACAAGATTCAAAAGCCAATCAAATTGAAATTTCTCAAACATTGAATGAATATTATATGCTTATTGTTGCACAAGACCATAAAGGTGTAATCGGCACAATAGGTAAAATCTGTGGAGACAATAATATAAGCATTCAAACTGTTATGCAGCGTGGTATTGAAAACGATAACATGGCTAAAATTGTTGTGATTACTTCACAATCAAAAGAATCTGATGTTGCAAATGCAATAGCTGATATGAAAAATGATGAATCAATTTGTGAAATAAAGAGTTTAATTCGTGTATTAAATTAAGGAGATATACAATAAATGTGTTCAAAATATAAAGGTCTTATAGAAACCTATAAAGAGTATTTACCTGTATCAGATAATACTCCAATTGTAAGTTTGCTTGAAGGTAAAACACCATTAATTGAAGCTAAGAATTTGGCTTCTAAAATAGGGTTAAAAAATTGTAAGCTATATTTAAAATATGACGGCTTAAATCCAACAGGTAGTTTTAAAGATAGAGGCATGACAATGGCTGTTTCAAAAGCAGTTGAAGATGGTGCAAAGGCAATCATTTGTGCTTCAACTGGCAATACAAGTGCATCCGCTGCTGCTTATGCTGCAAAGTCAGGTTTAAAATGTTATGTTTTAATTCCTGATGGTTATATTGCAATGGGCAAACTTTCTCAAGCTATGATGTATGGTGCTTGTATAATAGCAATTGATGGTAATTTTGATGAAGCTTTGGAAATGGTGCTTGATATTTCGAAAAATTATCCAATACAGCTTGTAAATTCCTTGAATCCATATCGAATTGAGGGACAAAAAACAGCATCTTTTGAAATAATTGAAGATTTATGTGATGCGCCTGATTATCATTTTATTCCTGTTGGTAATGCTGGAAATATTACAGCATATTTCAAAGGATTTAGTGAATGGTATGAATTAAAAAAATCGACTAAAATTCCCAAAATGATGGGATATGAGGCTTTAGGAGCTGCCGCAATAGTTAAAGGCGAACGTATTTTAAAGCCAGAAACACTTGCTACTGCTATTCGTATTGGTAATCCGGCAAGCTGGGAAAAAGCTGAAAATGCTCGTGATAAATCAAATGGGACAATTGATTCTGTAACTGATGAAGAAATTATAAATGCCTATAAATTAATAGCTCAAAATGAAGGCATTTTTTGTGAACCATCGTCAGCAGCTTCAGTAGCTGGACTTATAAAAGCAAATAATATCGGACTTATTGAAGAAAATAGTGTAATAACCTGTACTTTAACAGGTAATGGTTTAAAAGATCCTGATAATGCTATAAATTATGGTGTATCAAAAGTTCATAAAACTAAATGTAATATGAATGAAATTGTAAAAAATATGGGAATATAATTACAAGTAAAAATGTCTGTTAAGTTTTTTGGCCTTAGCAGACAAAATTTATCCTTTAAATATTTTTTGTTCATACATTTGAAATATAAGACTTGATAACATTTTATTATATACTGCTATGTTGATATAAAATGTAAGGTATAAAGACAGAAAGGTTTAAAGATGAGAATTACTAATAATACTTTTTTACCAAAATGTTCAACAAAAGCAAAGATTAATTTTGGGGTTAAACCAGAATTTTCTAGTAAATTTAAATCAACAAGTATACTCTCAAATAAGAACTCATTTGTTTTATTAGAAACATTGAAAGCGTTACAAAATATGGTAAAACCTTTGTTTTCATCAATAAATAAAACTTCGGAGAACAAAAAAATAATTAATAATCAAGAACTGGAAAAAAAATTTAGAGATTCTATTTCAGAAGATACTTTAAGTTTAATGAAACAATATTTTCCAACTGATGAACAAGATGATATCACTTTAGAAACTTTTATGCCTCATTATAGCCCTAGTGGTAGTTTGGTATATAATTTAAGTGATTTTATAAAAACTTTGGATGTACAATTATCAGTTCCACGAATGCAAACATATTCTATTAAAAATGTTCCAAATCTAAAAGTTTTTAATGGGCAGATTGCCGGTTTAATGCAAAAAAATTATAACAAAAATACTTTACAACAAATGAAAAAATTATTAACTGATAACAATGTATTTCTTTTCAAAATAGATAAAAATACCGGACTTTCAAAGACTTCAGGGGTCTCTGAAACTGAAAATTGGGAAATGGGAGCAAGAGTTTGGATAACAGATTCAATGCATATAGCAAATGATTACTTGAGGTATAATGATATTAACACACTAAAAGCAACACTTCTAACTTTTGCAAAATTTTATGCAGATGATGCTCAAAAAAAGATATTTGATAAAATTCATGATAGTGATAAATATAAAGATGAAATGGGAAAAGAACATAATGAACTTTATGAGCCTAAAGATTATATAGAAGGTGTTCATAATATCCAAGGAATTGCTCATGTATTAATTACAAAAAATGGAAAGTGTGAGCCTGATGAACAGTGGTTTAACAATAAAAGACTTGAATCACATGGCTTAGCACTGCAAACTTTTTCCAAAATGATAATTTCCGGTTTAAGAACAGAAAATAAAAAAGATTATGGATATCAAAGTGCTGCTCAAATTCCTAAAGAAGTTAAAACATCTATAGCATATCTGGTTAGATATTTTTATGATATTAATTATCCATATGCAAGAACTGCAGGTAATTGGGAAGAAGTTCCTTTTGAAGGAGGAACAGCTTGTGATACTGCAACAATTGTGAAAGCTTTAAATACTTTTTCTGATTTAATGTTTAATAAAGATTATGATAAAAATGAACAGATAACGCAAATAAGGGAAGATATTCTTAATGAAATGGCGGGAATAGGTTTTCAATGCGAACAAGCAACTATACAAAAAATGATTGCTAATGGTTATGAAAGATTATCAAAAGCATTTTGTAAGGGTACTTTTGAAGAACACCCTTTAAGACCATATGATGCAACATCTTTATTTATTACAAATATGAATGGTTTAAAATTTTCAGAAGATCCTTTAGATGATATAAATAAAAAAAGAGTTATACTTGGACAATTAGAAGATAACTTAGTTGGCGAATATGGCATAATGCGTTATAAAGATGATAGTTATTTAAATACAAACTATAATCTAGCACAAACACCTGAAGCAAAAATTAGTTTTACTTGGAAAGAAAAATTGGAAGATTTTGGTTCAAAAGATGCCTCAACAAAAGAAGCTCAAGAAGAAAGAAAACACTTGGTTGATGAAAGTAACCATGAGGCTCAATGGACTTTTCAATCACAAATGAGCGTTGGTTATTTAAAATTGCTTAGTCAGTTAAATTTGGCAATAGAACAAGGATTTATAACTTTAAATGATGAAACTATTGCTAAGGCTAAAGAATTAAAAGAGAATGTTGATCTTAATTTAAACAGAGCATTGGCAAGAATTACCGATGACAAAGCTAATGAATCAAATCAAATAAAAGCAAACGGAGAAATTTCTCCCAGTTGGGCTGTACCGGAAGCTTATCAAGCTGTTACATATGTTAATCCTGATAGTAATGAGGTTGAAGTGAAATATACAGTTGGTATAAATACTCCTTTAGCTTGGGGACAATGTGGGTTATATAAAGCCTTTTATA
>USEW01000111.1 GCA_900553845.1 uncultured bacterium | reverse complement strand
CTTTTTTATATTTAAAAGTTTTATCAAAAGCATTATTCAAATTATTTTCATTTGAAATTTGAGGTTTTAATAAATTATTTAAATTCAAAATATCATTTGTTGTCATAAATGCATTCCTTAATTATATTTTCATTTACGAAAAACTATATCTGCATATTGTTATATCATCAAGTTCATTATTTTGAGTTTTTTCAAATTCTTTATAATAGGCATTTTTTTGTTTATCTTTTAATTTTTCCAAAATTTCTTTATCACGATATGCAGCATTAACTTCATCCTGCTTTAATTCAAGCACATTTTTCATATCATTAATAAGTTGCAGTTGTGATTTAATTTTATTTTCTAATTTTGGCAAGTATTTTTTTAAATTTATAACCTGCTCGACATTAATATTTGAAGAATTTGAAACAAGGCTTAAAACTTCTAAATTTAAAGAATTTTGTTTTTCGTTTAAGTCATTTAAAATATCCTCCTCAGCTTTAATTTGAGAAAGAATTTTTGAAAGTTCAATCAACTTTTCATCCAATATTTTAGACTTTAACTCAAGTACTGTTTGTAACCGAAACTTAAATTTTTTCACTTATGCGTTTTTCCACCTTTAAATAAAAATGTCTTAAGTACCTTAAGTTTACCGCATATAAGTGGTCAATTATATCATCTATATTAAGTATTTTTTAATGTATTATTTAAGAGGCTTTGTTTTTAATATAATCTTCTATTTCTTTAATCTGTTTCTGGTTAATATATTTAAAACAACCACGTTTTAAACCATCAAGAACAACATTTGCATGTTTAATTCTTTTTAAAGTAACAACCTTATGTCCGACAGATTCACACATTTTGCGAATTTGTCGATTTAAACCTTGATAAAGAGTAATCTGCATAACAGTTGAGTCTGAAAGTACATCAACACAATCAACGTGAGCATAAGCTATTTTTCCTTTTTCAATTTCAATACCATTTTCAAGTTCAAGCACTTTTTGACGTGTCATTTTACCTTCAACAACGACTTTATAAACTTTTGGTATTTTAATTTTAGGATGTGTTAAAGCATTTATAAAATCACCATCATTTGTCATAATAAGCAATCCTGATGAATCTTTATCCAAACGTCCAACCGGTTTTAGATTTTTAACTTCCTCTGGCAATATGTCATAAATAGTTTTTCTTCCTTTTTCATCATTAGAACTTGTAATAAACCCAGCGGGCTTATAAAAACGTATATAAACGAAATTATTAGGTTTTATCACTTTACCTTCAACAACAACATTATCTTTTGAAGTTACAACTACACCTAAGTTTTCAACTTTTTTACCGTTAACAAAAACAACACCTGACAATATAAGCTCATCCGCTTTACGACGGGAACATAAACCGCTTTGAGCAATAAATTTATTAAGTTTTAAAGATTTAATTTTATTTTGTCTTACCATTTTTCACACACAACTTTTAATATTTAATCGTTTTAAAATTCCGCCCAAAGCGATTTTAACATGAGAATAACTTAATCCACCCTGCATATAAGCAACATAAGGTTCTCTTAAAGGACCGTCAGCCGATAATTCAATTGTTGAGCCTTCAATAAACGACCCGCCTGCCATAATAAGCTTATTATCATAACCAGGCACATCATCAGGCATTGGGGTCACATAAGA
Source organism: uncultured bacterium (assembly GCA_900553845.1). Lineage (GTDB taxonomy): Bacteria > Cyanobacteriota > Vampirovibrionia > Gastranaerophilales > Gastranaerophilaceae > UMGS1477. The sequence continues at coordinate 4,835 of USEW01000111.1, read as the reverse complement.
ATCAATTGGCGAATAATGCTGAATTGTTTCACAAAAATGCCTTAATGGTTCTTCTTCTTGAAACTTTACTTTTTGAATAATATCAGTCCTTAACTCATTATATTTTGGATATGATTCAAAACCTATATTTTCAAACACACAAGAAGCAAGAATTGCGCCTTTTAACGCATTTGCAACAATCATTGGTGCCATAAAAATACCCTGATATATTAACCGACTCTGATTTAACATTGAGCCTCCATATTCTCCAATCCCAGGAGCTGTCAAGCGTTCTGAAGCGTTTACAACATATTGTTCCTTTCCTGCTATATACCCGCCTGTTTCAACAATCCCACCGCCCGGATTTTTTATTAAAGATCCTGCTATTATATCAGCACCGACTTCTGTTGGTTCCAATTTTTCAACAAACTCGCCATAACAATTATCAACAAAACAAATGCAATTTGGATTTTTTGTTTTAATTATTGATATTATTTTCTTTATTGTTTCAATATTTAACGATTCACGAAGTTGATAACCGCAAGAACGTTGGATTAAAACCATTGTAGTCTTTTCATTTATTGTATTTATTAAAGCATCATAATCAACTGTTTGATTGTTAAGAAGCGGTATTTCATAATATTTAACTCCATTTGCAATCAAAGAATTTTTTGAATTTCCCCGCTTTCCAATAACTTCCTCCATTGTATCATATGGGCTTCCTGCAACTGATATAAGTGTGTCACCATATGATAAATTTCCAAGTAAACAACAAGATAAAGCGTGGGTTCCTGATACAAAATGGTTTCTAACTATTGCTTTTTCGGTTTTAAATATAGAAGCAAAAACTCTATCAAGCTTCTCACGCCCCATATCATCATGTCCATAGCCTGAAACATATGAAAAATCATTTGCACTGACTTTATTTTCAATAAACGCATTTAAAACCTTATTTTGATTGTAAACTTCAATTTCATCAATTTGCTTTGTAAATGGTTCAATTAATATTTCTGATTTTTTTAAAATTTCATCATTAAACATTTTATTTTTTTATTACCTCATTTATTTTATTAAAAACTTTATCAACACAAATAGATTTCATACAAGGTGAATATTTTTCACCATTTTTTATAAGACATTTACATTTTTTCTCAAAACACCCTACACAATCATAGTCAGGATAAATATTATAACAATTTTCCCCATAAGCATCACACATTTTAGCTGTTGACCCCATAAGAGCAATCGTTTTAACACTGCCTTGAGAAGATGCCATATGCAAAGGACCGCTATCGCCTGAAACAAGAACACTAGCTATTGAAAATAAAGAAAGCGTTTCATTTAATTTTAGTTTTCCAGATAAAATTATAGCATTTTTTATAGCTTTATATTTTTGATGTTCAACTTCCTCATTTTTTGAGCCAGAAATAATTATAGTTGCGTTTAAACTTTCATAAAGTCTATTGCCAAGCTCTATCCAATATTCAAATGGCCAAATGCGACCTTGACGAATGTTGTCATTTTCACCGCCTGGATTAAAAACAATAATTGGTTGTTTTACTCCATCAAGCAATTTTAATATATTATCTTTTTCATCTTTACCAGCTTCAATTGATAAATTTTTTGGATATTTTAAAGTATTATCAAATTTTAAAGCAGCATTAAAAAAAGCATCCAATGCAATTGTGCGCTCTTTACATCTATTGATAACGTTTTTAGAATTTGCAATAAAGGATATAAAATTAGTTCTCAAAGCGTTTGTTAAATTAAAAATAACATCATATTTTTCTTTTCTCAATTCTATACCTAATTTAAATAAGTAAAATAAATTATTTTTTTTAGTATTATCAAATTCAAATATTTTTTCAAAATTTAAATCATTTTTTAGCATTTCTTTAATATAAGGTAAAGTCAAAAAATGTATTTTATATTGAGGATATTTATTTTTTATGGCTGTTGAAATAATAGTGCTATGGACGACATCGCCAATAGCACCAAAACGAATTATTAAAATTTTTTTTTCTTTATTTGTTGTCGTATTTAAATTTTCCATTTTAATTTAAACACCGCTTGCAACCTTATTTACATCATTTTCCTGCTTATTCATATATTGTTCAATAAATCCGGTGTTAAATTTACCCGAAATAAAAACATCATGATTTAAAACTTTTTTATGATAAGGAATGGTAGTTTTAACACCTGTTATGACAAATTCATCCAAAGCACGAAGCATTCTTTTTCTTGCATCTTCACGATTTTTTCCCCAACAAATAAGTTTTCCAATCATTGAATCATAATAAGGTGGTATTGAATATCCAGTATAAGAATGTGAATCAACTCTCACGCCAAACCCGCCAGGAGCAATATATCCTTCAATTTTACCGGGACATGGCATAAAGTTTTTATCAGGATTCTCTGCATTAATTCGACATTCGATAGCACACCCTTTTATATTTATATCATCTTGAGTAAAGGACAATTTTTCACCTGATGCAACACGAAGTTGTTCTTTTACTAAATCAATACCTGTAACCATTTCAGTAACGCAATGCTCAACTTGAATACGGGTATTCATTTCCATAAAATACCAATTATTGTTATCATCAAGCAAAAACTCGCAAGTTCCAGCACCTTCATAATTTATAGCTTTTGCAGCCCGCACTGCGGCTTCACCCATTTTTTTACGTAAAGTTTCATCAATAGCGCAAGATGGTGCTTCTTCAATAAGTTTTTGATGACGTCTTTGTATTGAGCAATCACGCTCACCTAAATGAACAACATTTCCATAACTGTCTGCTATTATTTGAACTTCAATATGACGTGGATTAATTAGGTACTTTTCTAAATAAACACCAGAGTTACCAAATGCATTTTTAGCTTCAGTCTGACACAATAAAATAGCTTCTTTTAATTCTTCATTACTATTAGCTATTCTCATGCCTTTTCCGCCACCGCCTGCAGTTGCTTTGACTATTATAGGATAGCCTGTTTTTTGGGCAAATGCAATTGCATCATCTATATTTTCAACTAAATCAGTACCAGGCGTAACAGGTACATTATTTGCAACCATTGTCTTGCGAGCCGTTGCTTTATCACCCATTTGCCTCATAGCATCAGATGATGGACCTATAAATTTTATTTTGTGGTCATTACAAATATCAACAAAGTCAGCACGTTCTGATAAAAATCCATAGCCTGGATGTATAGCATCAGCTCCACTCATTAGTGCTGTCGAAATAAGAGCAGGAATATTTAAATAACTTTTTGAACTTTGATTTGGTCCAATACAATATGCTTCATCAGCTAGAGTAACATGAAGTGATTCACTATCACCTTGAGAATATACAGCTACTGTTTTTATCTCCAATTCCTTAGCTGCACGAATTACTCTAAGTGCTATTTCACCTCTATTTGCTATTAAAACTTTTTTTATCATTTTTTTTAACTCTTATCCCTCAAAATAAATAATAAAAATGCACCATAATAAATTATAGTGCATTTTTAATTTTTATTCCACATACATTAAAACCTGACCGTATTCAACACTTTGTCCGTCAGATACACATATTTCGACAACACGTCCTGAAACTTCAGCTTCTATTTCGTTCATCATCTTCATAGCTTCAATTATACATACAACCTGACCTGTCGCTACCATATCCCCAACTGTCACAAATGGAGAAGCATCAGGTGATGGTGCTTTATAAAAAGTACCAACCATTGGTGAAGTAATAGGCTTGCCTTTCGGTTTTTCTTTAATTTCAGCTTCTTTTGTTTCAATAGTTGTTTGTGTATTGTTTGAATTACTTTGAATCGAAGCAGCATAAGGCAATTGCACTTGAGCCATATTTGAAGTAGGCACAACTTGACTTATGATCTGATTTTCGTTTTTCTTTAATACAATAGCTTGTTCACTATCTTCCAAAACAAGTTCTGATAATTCACTATCTGAAACCAATTTCACAAGTTTTTCAATATATTCAAAATCAAATTGCATATTCTTTATCACCTATACTCTATCTAAATATTCATTTGTTCGTGTATCTACACGAATTTTATCACCTATTGAAATAAAGAAAGGAACATTTACAACAGCACCTGTTTCCAACGTTGCGGGTTTTGTTCCGCCTTGAGATGTATTTCCTTTTTCAGATGGCGGACAATCTGCAACTTCCAATTCAACATGATTTGGAATATCTACACCTATGATCTTTCCTTCATGCATCAAAACAGATACTTCCATATTTTCTTTTAAGTATTTTATACCATCGCCTATTTCTTTTTCAGGAACACTTAACTGTTCGTATGACTGATTATCCATCATTATATAATCTGTACCTTCTTTATACAAATATTGCATTATACGTCTATCTAACATAGCTTTTGCAACTTTTTCACCGGCACGGAATGTCTTTTCAACAACCTGACCTGTCTCAACGTTCTTTAACTTTGTTCGTACAAATGCTGCACCTTTACCTGGTTTTACATGTAAAAATTCAATTACACTCCATAAAACACCTTCTATTTCAATTGTCAAACCGGTTTTTAAATCGTTTACTGAAATCATGCTTTACCTTTCAATTAATTCTTCTCCTTTTAAAAATAACATAAATATATTTTTTTGACTATATATTTATAAAATATTCATTTTCATTTAATAATTTAGGATGTAAATCAAAATCAATAAATAGTTTTGAGTTTGAAGCAAAAGACTCAACATTTGAACTTACATAACACGTTACATCGCCATTTGTTTTTTCATTTATTAAATCATTTACACATTTAAGGAGTTTCATACTATCTGCTCCTTTGTATCTTTCATCTGTATCAGGGAAATGCTTGCCTATATCACCTAA
>USEW01000110.1 GCA_900553845.1 uncultured bacterium | reverse complement strand
ATTTAATATTAATAAAGAATATAATAGATTAAATATTAATATTCTTGGTATAAAATTATCATTTTTAACAAATATAAATGAAAATTTGAATAAATATATTCCGCTTGGAACAAATTGTTTTGTGAGGGTAAAATTATCTCATTTTGGGATAAAACCCAAAAAAAAGTTTGGAGAGAACACTTGCCCTTTTGATTTGTGTGTGACTCCTATTGATTCTGTCGAACAAATATTAAAAAATGATTTTAAAACATACTTTGATCATCTTGAGTATTCAAATGTTCAAAATATGTGGATAAATCCATTTTACAAAATGCAATACCCGCATGATCGTGATATAAAAAGTAAAGATAGATTTATAAAAAGGTATAGTGATAGGATAAATAATTTTAGAAAGATTTTAACGAGACAAAAAAATTTAATTTTTATTTCGGCTGTTTTTAATAAAGAAATTAAAACTTCAACATTAAATAGCATTTATGAATCATTATTAAAGTATCGAAAAGAAAAAGCTTTTAAATATTACGTTTTTAATTTTAATGAAACAAATGAAAATTTATTAAGTGAAGATGAAACACTGAATAAAAATATATGTTATAAAGAATTTGATAGCGATATATCAGGATATAGAGATAAATGGAATATTGCAAAATATTTGACTATAAAAAGTGAACAAACGGTTAAGGTAATTGCTAGTATGGTTTTAGAATAAACTATTACCTATATTTTGTTAAATCATTTTTCACAATTGCAATTGTCGTTTTCATTAATAGTTTTCCCAAAGAGAATCCTTAATCCTCCAAAGTTTTTGGACAAAGTATTTTTAATGCCACAGGTTATATCGTCTACATTGTCAATAATATTATCAATCTGAATAACCTGGGAGTTTATTGTTGTTGGAACCTGAGTATCAACAGAACCTGTTAAAACTGATAAATTTTGTGTTGTTGATTGAATATTTGTAAAAGATGCATTAATACCTGAAAAAGTGCTTTGAAGTTCGTTTTGATTTATTGCATAATTTACTTTTGATGTAATCTGGTTAACGTTATCAGATGCTTTATTAAAATTAGTAGTTGTTTGGTATAAATTATTTTGGTTTTGTTCAACAAGAATTTGCATTGTTTGAAATAAGTCGCCTAAGGCAAGAATAGTGTTATCAAGATCTTTAATTGTTTTGGAAAGGTCTTTTTGGATATTTTTTAATGCATTTGGATCCTGATTTTGAAAAAAATCCTCCATTGGAATCATTGAAATACCCTGTATAACATTTTTAGTTTTTAGTCGTCTTATAGCGGGTGCAGAAGGATATATCAGTTCAACAAAGTCACGGTTTTTGTCATTAATTTTAATTCTTCTAAACTGAGCAAAAGTGTTCCTTGGCAAATTTAGATCTTTTGGAAATAAAACAATGGTCATACGTGTTTTGGTATATGACTTATCAGGTCGTATACGAATACATCTGCCTATTTTAAAACCGTTATAAACTACAGGCGGATAACCTCGAAATGGTCTAAGTTTTGTATATTCGATTGTAATATATGTATAGCTTAATATCTTGAATGTAAAATATATAATAAAAGCGCATAACAATAAAAAAAATGTGCGAAAAAAATGTGATTTGGTTTTTAAATATGCTTTTACTTTTTCTATCATATATAGAATATATTATTTTTTTAAATTAAATTTATTCTCTATATGTTTAATAGTCATAAAGGTATAATAGTTGAACGTAAAATAATTTTATGTTAAATTATTGTTAGATGAGCAAGTAACAGGAATTAAGAAAATGAAAAAAACGTTATTTATAATATTTACTTTATTTTTAACAAGCATGACTGGACTATGTGAAGAAGTCCAATCTTCAAATGTTGAGTATCCAGAATATCAACCATTAAAACCTCAAGTTATTTTATATGATGGCAATAATTTAGGTGGAGTTCGTACCAGAAATAATGAAACAAATTTTAAAGGCGGTGCTTATCGTAAAGAACTAAATGGAGTTCAAATTGAAGATACAAAGTATACAGAAAAAGATAACTCTTTTCGTAAAGTAAATGATGGAGTTATGATTATTCGTGATAAAGAATATAAAAATGTTATAATTGACACAAAAAACGAAAACTAAAAAAATACTTTACAAGCAGAATTTTTTATGTATAATAAAAATATAAAAATAATCCTCAGTAGCTCAATGGCGGAGCAACCGGCTGTTAACCGGTAGGTTGTTGGTTCGAGTCCAACCTGAGGAGTTTTTTATTGCTTAAGTTATTTTTGATGATAACTTTGAGCACTAGATTAGGCACTATGTCTAGCTTTTCCCCGTCATAAGAAAAGTTCGAACACACCATCTGCACTATTTTTCGTTTTTGTTCGGCAGTACCCTTAAGAAACGCACTATGACAGTCTTTGCAGAAGTTTAATAGACAGTTCGATTGGACAAAAAAGGTCTTAGTTGCTTTTAGTAATTCTTGTTCTTCCAAAAATAATGTTCTTCTTTCAACTTCCCATTCTTCTATGTTCTTCATCATTATTTCATCATGCTTACTAAAACCACTTTCAAATACTGATTTTAAAGTCTTATCTATTTTATCTATACGTTTTCTTATTGATTTCTTTTGTTGTTCAAAATCTTGGTTTTGTTGTTTGTGTACTTCTTTCAAACCATTTATAACAAGTTCATGTACACTTTCTGGGATAGTTATTTGTTTAAGGATATTAGTAAAGGCTTCATCTAACACTTCTTGCCTTATATAACTATTTTTCTTACAATTACCACCCCTATTACCTGTGCAATGATAATAGATATATTGCTTTTCACCGTTTTTGCTTTTCTTTCTCTTAACTTCGCCTGTAAGTTGACAACCACAAACACCACAGGTCATGCACTCATTATATGGAAATTGAGTGTGATTCTGTCTTGTTTTATTAGGTGAATTTAATTTTTCTTGAACTGCGTAATATGTAGCTTCGTTTATGATAGGTTTATAATCTGTATTTTCTATAGGAATATCATCATAATAAAATTTTCCGATATACACTATATTATGTAATATGTATTCAACTGATGAGCTTGGAACTCTATTACCATGCTTATTTCTAAACCCCATTTTATATAATTTAGCAGTTATTGTATCTATCGAATCCCCTTGTAAACACATGTTGTATGCTTGACGTACAAAAAATGCGTTATCTTCATCTATTTCCATTTTTTTATACTTAGAACCTTTAACCTCGATGTTTTTATAGCCATAAGGGGCATGGTATGGATATTGACCTAAGGCAACTTTCCCCCTTATACCTTCTTTTGTTCTCATTGCTGTCATTTTACGTTCACGTTCGGCAAATACCATAGATATTTGCCTCATCATTTCAACATCAAGCCCTTCACCGTTAATATCAGTTACGGTTAACAACTGGATGTTATTCTGGGCAAAAAATGGGGATAATGTTGCTGTATAATCTGCAACACTTCTTGAAATTCTGTCTAATTTCCAAACAATAACAGCTTCAACATGGTTATTCTTATCAACACAATATTCTATTAATTCTTGCAAGGCAGGTCTGTTTAAATCCTTTGCAGATATACCCTCATCTTTAAAGGTTTTAACTATTGTATAACCATTTTGCAGGGCAAAATTCATATTATTTGTAATTTGCTGACCTATGCTATATCCGTGTTTCTTTTGGTCTTCTGACGATACCCTTACATAACTAACTGCTTTTTTCATATTTTCCTTGCTTTTTTGCTTCGAATTATAGCATCCTATACTTCCTTTGCCAGGTCAAAATTTATTCAAAGCCAGAAATCAATTGAATCAATCCTTTTCCAAATGTTTTATTTGAAATATCATCTTCCGGAATAATATCTAATTTAGAATAGAATATGAATCTTGAATATTCAGAATATTTTTATTCAATTCTTTCACTACGGATACCTTTTGATTGTGAAAGGGAACTATTCCCTTCCTCTATCCATAGTTTAAATTTATTTTGATTTTATTGAACAAATACTTTAGTTTAATTCTATACTCGATAGTGAGTTCATAAAAAAAACTGAGGCTGAATATTCAAATTATAGCAAGTATGAAAAAATTTTTAAGCCCTAAATCTCAAGACAGTAGCTCTTTCAATGATTGTATAGGAAATAAAAACATAATACTATAAAAACATTCCTTGTTATCGTTGTTCGCAAGTTGGTTTGGGAATAGAAAATAAGTGCAGATGCTCATTTTTATGCTATAATAAATATATAACAAAAAGGGAGTAAGAATGGCAGAAGATAAAAGACGAAATACGAAGTTTTATACTAATAAAGATGGTGTGGGACTTTATGAACGATTTAATAAAACTTTAAAACATGCTCAGTATTTCGATTCTTTAGTCGGTTATTTTAGAACAAGCGGTTTTCATCGCTTGTATGAATCTCTTGAGAATGTTGAAAAGATACGAATTTTAGTTGGACTAAATGTTGATAGACAAACTTATGATATTTTGCATGATATTGAACAACAAAAGTTAGATTTTGAAAGTCAAACAAGCATTAAAAAGCATTTTGTACAAGAAGTTAAATCTGAATTTGAAAATTCAGATGATATTGAAGATGTTGCAGTTGGAGTAAATAAATTTAGAGAACTTTTAGCCAATGGAAAAATTGAAATGAAGGCCTGCAGAGATCAAAATATACATGCAAAAGTGTATATCACAAGATACAATCAAGATGAAATTCCAATATTAGGCTCTGTCGTTACAGGTTCAAGCAATTTTACAGAAAATGGATTGAATAGTCAATATGAATTTAATGTTGAATTAAGAGATGATGACGATGTGGAATATGCTTTAGAAAAGTTCGAAGAATTATGGGAAACTGCTGTTCCTATTAGCGAAGAGTATACAAATGCTATTGAAACAAAAACTTGGTTAAATGAAAGTGTAACTCCATATGAAATATATTTAAAATTTCTGTATGAATATTTCTATGATGAAATAAATATGGAACAGGTTCTTGACGTTGAAGACTTGCCAGAAAAATACATGAAATTGGATTACCAAATCAATGCAATTGCTAAAATTAATAAAATAGTTAATGAATATGGTGGTGCTTTTATTTCAGATGTTGTTGGTTTAGGAAAAACGTATATTGCAGCAATGTTTGCAAAAACTCTTGAAAGCAACAAAATTTTAGTTATAGCTCCTCCTCCTGTTATAACAAACTGGCAAGAGGCTTTTAAGGATTTCAATATAAAAAACAAGAATTATGATATTGAATCAACAGGTATGCTGCCTAAAATTGCACAAAGAGTTGAAAAAATTGAAAAACTCGGTGAGAGGTCATATGACTATATATTTATAGATGAAGCTCATAGATTTAGAAATGGTAACAACTCTCAATATGAGCTTCTCAAAAGGATTTGCAGAAATAAGAAGGTTGTCCTTATTTCTGCAACGCCTCTAAACAATACATTTTTTGATTTCTATTACTTAATTTCACTATTCCAAAATCCAGTAGATAGTGATATCCCTGGCTTACCAAATTTAGAAGCGTTTTTTGCCAACAGAAGAGGTAAAATTAAACAAATAGAAAAAGAATGTGGAACAAAAGATAATCCTAAGTATATAAATGCTGTAAAAAGGGTATCAAAAGAAGTAAGGGATAAAATTCTTGCATACCTAATGATTAGAAGAACAAGAACTGATATTAAAAAGTATTTTGAATCAGATATGAAAAAACAAGGACTATTCTTCCCAGATGTTCAACCACCACAAGAGATTATCTATGAGTTTGATAAACACACAAATGATATTTTTGAAAAGACTATCAGAATTATCGGAACAAAAGACACTCCCAAAGAAGAACGTCTATCATATGCAAGATATGCTCCAAAAACATATCTAAAAAATAAACAGTTATCAGCATTTGAAAATCAACAACAGATGAATAATGTTGGCTTTATGAAAAGTAGGTTAGTAAAACGACTTGAAAGTTCTAAGTATGCCTTTCAGAAAACATTAGAACGCTCAATTGAATCTCATGAAAAAATGCTTTCTATGATAAACAGTGGAACGGTTTATATAAGTAAAGATATTAATGTTTTGGACTACATTGATGATGATATAAAATCAATTGACGATTTATTGGAAAAAGCAAAAGATAAAGACCTTGAAGCATTTTCTGTCTCTGAATTCAATAGTGATTTTGTACAGGATTTAAACCGAGACTTAAATCTTTTGAAAGAACTATTACAAGACTTGAAATCAATACAACATGATTACAAACAAGAAAAATTTTTGTCTGAATTGCAGAACAATAAACTCTTGAAAGATAAAAAAATGGTTATATTCACTGAATCATCAGAAACAGGAGAAAACCTATCAGAGGCTTTAAAACAAATTTATGGCAATAAAGTTTTGTTCTATTCATCTGCAAAAAGTGATGATTTAAAAGATGTTATTAAATATAACTATGATCCAAATCAAAAAGAAGCTTACCAAGTTGATGATTTAAGATATTTAATTACTACGGATGTTTTATCCGAGGGTATTAACTTGCATAGG
>USEW01000109.1 GCA_900553845.1 uncultured bacterium | reverse complement strand
AGCGCACGGCTCATACCCGTGAGGTCGAGAGTTCGAATCTCTCCCTTGCTAATAAGTTATCTTTTTTTTGTATATATTTAATTCTCCTTTAAGTTTTTAAAAATTTAAAGGAGTTTTTTTGTTATTATATACCAACAGTCTATAGTGTTTTTGAGCATAAATATATATAAAACAGGATGTCGTTGGGTTTGTCTTTTTAAATTCCTCTATTTAAATTAACAATCAGATAAAAAGGATACTATTGGGTCTAATTAGGTATTATTATGCCAAAAAAGATTAAGAAATTTTTTCAATTTTTTGTAATTTTTCTAACCCGGAAACAAAGTATAAAATTTGTTCAATGTTTTCAGCGTTTAGAGTAGTTTTTGTCGCAAGAAATTCTCGAAATTCATCGTTAAAAGTTTTCTGTGTTATTTCAGGTTTTTCTGCTTCAGATAATATATCTGCTAAAATAAACAGTTCGTTTTCAAATTTTAATGTATAGCTAAGTTGTTTTATTGTAAGAGGTTTAGGAAAATTTGGCATTTTTCCGTTTTCAAGTTTAGTAATCAATGCTGCAGACACATTAGACATTTTCTCAACATCTCTGAGGCTTAATTTCAATGCATTACGCCTATTTTTTATAGCTATACCAAATTTTTTAAGTTGTTCTTGTTTATCTATATTTTTCATAAAAATATAATATCTAAAACACAATTATAAATCAATATCTGTTGACAAATATAAAATATAATGATATTGCAATATTAATCAACATATATTTACAAATAAAATAATTTGAATTTAGGAGAAATATAAATGACAATTTTAAAGAATAAAATATTACAGGCATTAAATTATGGTAAAGATATAGAAAATACATTTGAAAGTTTATCATTTTGTCAGAAGAATTTATTGAAAAACTATTCAAATCCTGTTTTCAACAACGAAGATAGAAATAAAATATTGAAAGGATATACATATTTACAAAATATAGGTAAATCTTTGTACAGGTATAACACTTTACAAAAAAACAATCATTATACAGAAGCAGAAGAAGAAAAGGAAGATCTTAAAAATGTTGTGCTGAAAGGTCGTATTAGTTATTACAAATATGTTTGGCGTGCTGAAAATGGAGAACATACGTGTGATATATGTAAAGAACTAGATGGTCAAGTTTTCGATTTTTACGACGAAGTTCCTGAACGTCCTCATCCTAATTGCAGGTGTACAATAGAAGTTGTGGAAGATATAGATGGAGAAATAAATCAACCAAATTCTCGAGGTAATGAAAAAGGTTGTGATTTAATAAATGAACTTGATTCTATGATTAGTGATATGGAAGAGCATATAACAGAAACTAAAAATTATCTATCTGAAGTGGAAACAGATATGCAAGATTTAGAAAATGATGTGTTAAAAATACAGAATTTAATACAAGAAGCAAATAATACTCTAGAAGTTTTAAGTGAAGATTATGGAAAACACTTACCGAATTGTGAAAATAATATTGATAAAGATTATGCATATATGTATGCCAAAAAAGCACAATGGCAAACATTATTGCACGATATTTTAGGTTTAATAAATCCTATCGGTGCGTTTTTTATTACGCTTAGAATTTTTATATCAAATTATATTGAACTTTTATATCACGCATATTATTTAAAGGAATTTGAAATGGATAAATATTATCATTCAAAAGCGAACTGTGAGGCTACACAAGAAATGGGAATAATAGGTTTAAAAGCAGCGGAGTTTTTGGGCAATGCAAAAGAAGGGTATGATCAATATACATATGTTCATACCCATAAAGTAACGCTAGAAGAAGCAATCGCCGATTCAGAAAGAGATCAAGTTGCAAACAGGTTAGGACGGGAAAGAGGTCGTAAATACCCATATTGTGATTGTTCAATACTTATGCATGATTTATTGCCTGATTATAAAAAATAGTTTAGTATAATTGTTATGAAAGAGAATATTGTAAAAATAGCACAATTAATCCTTTATATAGTTCTGATATTATTATTTTTAGTAAACTTAGTAATACTAGGATTTCAGTGTTCAAGTATTACACTTACATCTATTATTACGTTAAATTTTGATCTTCAAATTTTCTTATTTTTGTTTATACTGTTATTATTATTAACTAGTTTTCTTTCCATATTTTTTATAAAATCACTAAATAAATATAAAATCCCCTTATTATTACTTTTGATAATTTTACAAATGATATATTTTAAGTTTTCATTATACATCCCAACAGTAAACAAAGTTATAGAAATAGAAGCCTGTATTGAAAGCGGTAACCTTTGGGATTATACTAATAATACTTGCTGCAAAACAAAATAAATACCTTAGATGAAGAATAGGAATACAAAAAAGATAAAATACCACCTCAAAGTCGAATTCCTCAACCTTCACCAGAATCCCCACAGCCAAAACCTATGCCACCAAAACCTCCGCAAGCGCAAAAATGGATCTTGCCTTGTAATGGGCCTATTACTAGTGGTTATGGTAATCGAGTAGCACCTGTACCAGGTGCTAGTAGTTATCACAATGGCTGGGACATTGGAGTTCCTATTGGAACACCTGTCAGCACTATAGCTGATGGAAAAGTAATTGCTGTTGGTCCAGCTAGAGGATATGGTAAATGGGTTGCAATAGACCATGGAATAATAAATGGTACTAGAGTTACTAGCGAATATGGACATATTTCATCTTGGAATGTATCATATGGTCAAGTAGTTAAACAAGGACAAGTTATCGCAAAATCAGGCAACGAAGGGACATCTAGTGGACCTCATCTACACATTACAATAAGAGAAGGTGCTTATCGAGGCAAAGCTGAAGATCCTGGCAAATATATTAAATTTTAATTATGGACGTAACTTTTCAACTTGTTTGATATATTTTTCTATAATCTTAATTTGCTTATTTTCATAAAGTATAATTTTTGTTAGTTTATTTTCATTAACATTGTTATCCCTTATATATGGATAAAGGTATTCGTATATAGGATTTGTGTTATCAGTTCCTATTGGCTCATATTTAATACCTAAATACTTTTCCTGCGTAACTTTCATCAATTCCGCGTACAAGTCTAAATCAGCTGCCGGTATACAAACTTCCGATATAAGTGTTAGATTAATATAATCCTCAAGATTAAAGCCATTTTGTAAAATTTTATTTCGCAAATTTTTAGCATCTTTAACATTTTCATCAACATTTTTGATCGCATTAGGATATTCAACACCAATAATATATTCCATTTCTTTTTTATACTGCTTACTCAAATTTTTAGGTATAGGTTTATATTCTGCAAATGAAGAATTACAAATTACAAATAGTAAAAACAAAACTAAAAATATTTTTTTCATAGAAAATCCTTTGAATTTTATTTTAATCTAGCATAATATTTTTTACAATATATGAAATTACATATACTAATGGATATTTTGAATTCATCCTAATTACAGATGTACAATAGAAGTTGTGGAAGATATTTAATCTGGTAAAAAATATAAAATATTCGTTTTTACTTTTGCAAATAAGCATCTAAAGTGCTACTTTACATTTTTATTATTTCCCCATTCACAGAAACATATATAGCTGTTATAATAGCGATATGGTGAGTAAGGTATAGGAAATTATTTTTTTAAGAAAGTTAAAAGATGGCAGTAATTCAAGAATATGTGAAAAATGGAACATATCCACTTATTAAATGGGTTGGCGGGAAGCGTCAATTGATGCATGAATTGTTAAGAAATATGCCCGAATCGTACAACAGGTATTATGAACCTTTTGTCGGAGGCGGTGCTTTATTTTTTGAACTGCAGCCCTTTGGCGGTTATATTTCAGATATGAATGAAGAACTTATAAATTTTTATAGTGTTGTTCGGGATAATGTTCATGAATTAATATCGAGTCTTAAAAAACACGAAATTACAAAAGAGTATTTTTTGAATATAAGAAACATTGATAGAACAGAAAAATATAAAAATATATCAAATGTAGAAAAAGCAAGCCGGTTTATCTATCTGAATCGCACTTGTTTTAATGGAATGTATCGTGTAAATTCACAGGGTCAGTTTAATGTTCCTTTTGGT
Organism: uncultured bacterium; assembly: GCA_900553845.1. Classification (GTDB taxonomy): domain Bacteria; phylum Cyanobacteriota; class Vampirovibrionia; order Gastranaerophilales; family Gastranaerophilaceae; genus UMGS1477. The sequence goes on along the minus strand of USEW01000109.1, from coordinate 2,478 downwards.
CATTATAAAAATCCAAGAATAGTCGATACTTATAATCTTATTAATTGTTCCGCGCTTTTAAAGAAAACTGAAATTGAATGCTGTGATTTTTCACTTATTCTTAATCGTGTTAAAAAAGGTGATTTTGTCTATCTGGATCCACCTTATGTGCCATTAAGCGAAACATCAAGCTTCACTTCATACACAAAAGACGGATTTGATATTGATATGCAGATTAAACTTAGAGACGTTTGTAATGAACTAGATTCAAAAGGCGTTATGTTTATGCTTTCAAACTCGGACACTAAACTTGTTAAGGAACTTTATGCCCCTTACGATATAAAGAAAGTTTATGCTAAGCGTCATATAAATGCCAATGCTTTTGGCAGAGGTAAAATTTCAGAAATTTTAGTGAGGAATTATTGATGAAATATTTAAATTGTTACGAGGAACTTTTAGGCTGTAGTTGTGAAGATGACGTTTTTCAATGTATGCTTGATAATCTTAAACCGTCTAACAATTTGTGGTCGTATTTTGTTAACTGGGAAAAAATTTATTCAAATGTTAGAAATATTGAAATAAATTTAAACCTGCTTAATTATCTTATAGGTAAGGATAACTTTGATGAAGAATTTAAAGCTCTTATCAAAGAACAGTCACAAATAATTAATATACTTCCTGCGCTTGTTGTAAGTCGTGAAAAAAAATTCAATATTTTAATTGACTACGAGAATAAAAAATTAGTCTACGAAGAATATGACTTTTCTATTAAAGAGCCTAGTGATAATGATATCAATAAATACTTGCATTTTGTAAAAGAATCAGGGCTTCGTGATTTAATATGCAGTGGGAAAGTAAAATCTCTTGTTGACTATATGATAGGAGTTGAAGCAGGTCTGGACAGCAATGGTCGTAAGTCAAGAAGCGGTTCTTCAATGGGGCTTATTGTTGAATGCTTTATTAAAGATTTATGCAGAAAAAAAGGCTATAGATATATTGCCGAAGCAAATGCTTTAAAAATAAAGAAAGAATTCGGATACGATATTCCTGCTCATAAATATTCTTCCAAGCGATATAATTACGTAATCGACACCGGCAAAGAACCTGTTTTGATGGAGGTAAACTATTATAACTGCGGTGGTTCTAAATTATCCGAAACAGCAAAGGCATACCGGGAGGTTGAAACCTTTCTTGACAAGAAGTATAAATTTATATGGATCACAGACGGACAGGGTTGGCGTGAAGCACATAATGCATTGAGAGATACTCTTGCACACAATGACTATCTTCTTACTTTGGCAATGCTTGAAAAAGGTATGCTTGAAAAATTTATTTAATAGTCTTTACAAGTCAATTATTTTTTGCTAGAATAATTATGCACAACTTTAAGGAGGAGTGCCAGAGCGGTTTATCGGAGCGGTCTTGAAAACCGTCGTACGTGACGAGCGTACCGTGGGTTCGAATCCCACCTCCTCCTCCATTTAAAAAGCCCGAACCATAAAGGTTTCGGGCTTTTCTTAATATGTACTGTTTAATATATAGTTTAACCTCCATTTTGAAAAATCATATAGTTTGGAAATAATCGCCAAAAGTATTGATTTTATTGTTCTTTTAATTAGAAAGCAGTTTGAAACTTAATTTTAAAACTGGGTCAAAATGGATTTTTGCAATCATAAAATCTTTTAAAATTTTATTGGTGAAATATAGTAATAGCTAGAAAAAATTTTGAGTTCGATAGTTTTTAACCATTTTTAATATTTTAGTTGGAAGCCAATGCTAATTAAGTCGGTATTTGCTTAATAATTATTAACTCTAATTCCTTAACAATCGACTTCCATTTTTAGATCCGAGCCTTTTAATCGGAAGAAAGATAATTCTGTTTATAATGTTGTTTTTGGATTATTTTATGGACAGCAAATAAATATAACAACCTATAATTTATGACGCATAAATATGTCTGGTTTTTATATAAGTTATAAAAAATGTTATAAGAATGTATTAATTAGTTATAATTAAAACTATACTTAAAAAGTTATCACTCCCTTTTAAAAATACTTATAAAGATTTATATTAACCATGAAGAAACAGTTAAAAGCAAGCGGAAACGGTTGGGAATTATATTTTTCAAAGTCTTTTTTGAAATTATTAGGTTATAATCCTGCAACAACAAAAGTTTTAATGACATTTAAAAATAAAACTCTTTTATTGAACCTGTATGCAATGATGCTATAGATAAGCTTAAAGACAACATGGTTCGAGGATTTCAGAAAAGCGGCTCTAGCCATAGTTTATACTTTCCAAATACTTTAATTGAAGTTCTTGAAATTAAACCAGATACTGATTATATTGATATTGAAGTCGACGACAAAACACTTAAAATAAAAAAAGTCGCAAGATAACTTGTTTATAATTTAAAAAAATAAATATTACAAAATTGTATATTAATATAAAAAAAAGGGTAATTTTAATTAATTTAAAATTACCCAAGTATGAAAATTT
>USEW01000108.1 GCA_900553845.1 uncultured bacterium | reverse complement strand
AATATTACAGTTATAAATATATAATATAAATAATCAGTTGAGCTATATAAATAATTCTTGTTTAGTGATAAAAATATGTTAGAATAATAAGTAGGTATTATGGGAGAAAAATAATGCAGATAAAAAAAATTATCGCAGCTATAATCCTTGGTGTAATAATAGGTTTCAGCACCCCCGGATGTATTGTCAAAGCTCAAACAGCAACTGTTAGTACAAAAAAACATACTGCTGTTTCTGAAATAAAAGTAGATGAGACCCTGTATCAAAACGCGAATTCACTTGATATTGTCAATCATCCGAATAATTATTTAAACAAAAAAATTAAAATGGATGCTGTATTTGACAAATTTTCAACGCTGGGTTTGGATTATAAGCCTGCATTTCGTAATTCTAAGGATTATATTTCATTTTTGATACGCAGGAACGATGTATCTGACCATGTTGTTCCTTTATCGGAAATGAAACTTTTTCTGAAACGTGATTTAGCTGAAAAATTTATTGACCTGGAATCAGGAGATAAAGTTCAGATCTATGGTCGTGTTTTTTCAACAGCTTTAGGCGACCCTTGGATTGAAGTGGAACACCTAAAGATTACGCAAAAAATATTAAAGAAAAAAGCATAAATTAACGATTGAATTCAAAACAAGAATAAAATAAAACAATGTTAATGCATGAAAATAAAGCAATAAAAGGATATAATTAAAGATTTGAAAGTATTTACTAATACTAAATATATAAAAGCCTTTTAGACGTGGCGTACAAATCCGTACCCTAAAGGGTTTTCTCGATACTCAAACAAACTTGGCTTTGACAATGTTTCGTTAAGCGGATTTTCGGACGGGCGAAGTCCCGGGGAGCGAAAAGCCGGAGCCGACAGCACGAAGTGCGACAGGCACAGTGCTTTGAGCTCGAAGAAAATTCAAGATAGTGATAATTGTTCGTGTCAGCGTATGGATTGGCACAAGTTAAGTTTATTACACATTGATGAATCAATACAATAATAAATAAGTGGAGATATGTATAATGACAAAAAAAAGTAAACCATATTTAGTAGTCCATGGGCATTTCTACCAACCCCCGCGTGAAAATCCATGGCTTGAAGCCATTGAACAACAGGATAGTGCAAGTCCCTTTCATGATTGGAATGAAAGGATTACATATGAATGTTATAATCCAAATTCCGTGTCTAAAATTGTTAATTGCGAGAATAAAGTTCTTGATTTAGTCAATAATTATGAACTTATGAGTTTTAATTTTGGTGCAACATTAATGTCTTGGATGGAAAAACATTCGCCTAACGCTTACGAACGAATTATAAAAGCTGATATAAAAAGCGTTCATGAGCATAACGGACACGGTAATGCAATGGGTCAGGTTTATAACCATATGATTATGCCACTTGCAAATTATCGTGATAAACAAACGCAAGTTATATGGGGGATAATGGATTTTAAATATCGTTTTGGAAGAAACCCTGAAGGCATGTGGCTTGCTGAAACGGCCGTTGATGATGAAACATTAAAAGTATTGGCTCAAAACGGGATAAAATTTACGGTATTGTCGCCATTCCAGGCTGATAGAGTGCGCAAAATGGGAACGAATAATTGGGAAGATGTATCATGGGGAAATATTGACCCGAGACGTCCTTATAGGTACTATATTAAACAAGATGAAAATTTAAAAGAAAATGGAGCAGAAGAACGTAAATATGTTGATTTGTTCTTTTATGATGGAGCTATTTCAAAATCGGTAGCGTTTGATAATTTATTATCTGATGGTAATAAATTTATACATCGTTTAAAAGACGGAATTGACCAAAATAGAGAGGAGCCGCAAATTGTCAATATTGCTACTGATGGCGAAAGTTACGGCCATCACACAAAATTTGGCGATATGGCGCTTGCTTATGCTCTTCGAGTTAAAGCTGATGATGAAGGGTTTAAACTTTCAAATTATGCTGAATTTTTAAGCGAAAATGAAGTTAAATATGAAGTTGAAATAAAACAAGCATCAAGCTGGAGTTGTTTCCATGGTGTCGAACGCTGGAGAAATGATTGCGGCTGTCAAACAGGAGGCGAGCCATATTGGAATCAAAAATGGAGATGTCCGCTTCGTAATGCTTTAAATTTTTTACGTGATAAGTTAGTTATACTTTTTGAAAATGAAGGTAAAAAGTATTTTAAAGATGTATGGGAAGCTCGAAATCAATATATTGACGTAATTTTGGATAGAAATGATTCAAATATTAAAAAATTCTTTTCAAAAGTACTTCTTGAAAACCGTGAGTTTAGTGAAAGTGATAAAGTTAATGCGCTAAAACTTCTTGAAATTCAACGTCAAGCTATGCTTATGTTTACAAGCTGTGGTTGGTTTTTTGCCGAATTATCAGGGCTTGAGCCAGTTCAAATACTAAAGTATGCTGCTTTTGCTATGCAGCTTGCTTCTGATTTTACCGACGAAAATTATGAAGCTCAATTTTTGGATATTTTAGAAGATGCCCAAAGTAATATACCTAAAATGGGCAATGGACGGGATGTTTATAATAAATTCGTTAAACCCTGCATTGTTACTTTAAAACAGATAGCTTCGTTATGGGCGTTAAAGTCTATATATGAAGATTTTGATGAAGAAACAACGTTATATAGTTATACCGTTAAACAACTCGATTATAAAAAGGTTACAAAAAATACTGATAATCTTGTTATGGGACACTTAGAAATAAAATCTGTTGTGACAAACGAAAAATCTGATATTGTGTTTGCTCTTCTTCAGTTTGCAGGTGGCGATTTCCATTGTGCAATTAAAAAATATAATGAGTCAATGGATTTTGAACAGGTTAAAGAAGATTTGATAAGAATATATATGGAAGAACCGGTCACAAGCATTATCCGTAAACTTGACGAGCAATTTGGAACTTCATATTTCACTTTAAAGGATGTGTTCTTGGAGGAACGTCGTCAAATTTTAAACATTTTAATGAAAGATACTTTAAATAAATTCTCAAATACCTATCAAGAAATTTATGATGAGAACAAAGGCTCTATTTACCATCTACAGTCTTTAGGGATGAAAATACCAGATGAATTTAAAATCGCTGCACAATATAATTTGACCAGAAAATTTAATAATATTATTGAAATGTGTGGCAAATATTTTGACGACGATTCAATAGACGAAGCAAAAAACATAATTATTGAAGCAGAAAAAGTCGGTATAACTCTTGATAAAACAAAATCAAGTGAAATTTTTTCCAAGCTTCTTACGTATAAAATGTTCAAACTCTCTAAAAACCTCGAAATTCAAAGAGTTGAAGGTTTATTGAAATTATTTAAACAAATTGATGAACTTGAACTTGATGTTAATATATCCGAAATGCAAAGTATTTATTTTAGTAAAATTTACTATAAAATTAATGAACTTATATGCGAAATAAATACAAGCGAAACTAAAGATGAAGATAGAAAACTTATTTATCTCTTGCTTGAAGTCGGTAAAAAATTAAATGTTGATACTAACTTTTATCGGGAACTTATTTTAAAATATGATAAATGCGAAAAAGTTTCATAATTTTTAAAAAAAGTTAATTATAAAGTATATTTTTTCAAATAATATTTAACATTTTGTTACAAATCACTTGAAAAATATTAAATAAAATGATATATTAAGTATATACTTAATATATCATTTTTGTTACAAAACTTAAAATAATAACCTAATCTAAAGCTTTTTAAAGGCTTTAATTGTAATGCATAAAAAATTTTTTACCTTATAAATAAATCATATTGGTGAAAAAAATATAAGTATGCATATTTAAAACAAATTTTTACAAAAAAGGGTGTTCTAGCTTTAAGGCAAAATCCTAAGCCCGTTAAATAAAAAAGGAGAAAAATTATGACTACAAAATCTATGGCGTTATCAAAACCGTATGAAAACAATGCAGGCTTAAAAGACGAAGTGGATGATATTTTATCTGCATATATTAAAAAAATCCGAAAAATCCCCAAACTTAATAAAAAAGAGGAACTTGAACTTGCTAAAAAAATATATGATGGTGATGAAAATGCCAAAAAAGAACTTTTAAGCTCCAACCTTTATTTATCTGTTAATATTGCAAAAAAACTTTTGTATACTTCAAATATGCCTTTGATTGACTTAATTCAGGAAGGAAATCTGGGGTTAATGGTCGCTGTTGAAAAATATAATTATAAATTAGGCTATAGATTTTCAACTTATGCAACCTGGTGGGTAAAACAAGCTATATATAAAGCAATTTCAGAACAATCAAGAGTTTTCAAAATACCTGTTTATATTCAAGAAACTTTAGCTAAATTTTCAAAAATTAAACATAAACTTGAAAAAGAATATAATTGTCAAATTAACAACGAAGTCGTTGCAAAAGAAATGAATATTGATAAAAGTAAAATTGACCTTTATTTAAATGCCTATGTAAAAACAATTTCAATTGAAAGTGATTTTGAGCTTAATTTTAACGGTTCAAATATGACATTGAATGAAATTTTAGTTGATGAAAAATCATCAAAAAATATTGATAATGATATTGAATATTTAAAAAGTGATATTGAATTTATAGTTTCAAAGCTTAAACAAAAAGAACGAAATGTTTTAATGTTTCGTTATGGTTTAAATAATTTAGCTAAAAAAACATTGGAAGAAATTGGCAATATATACGGAGTTACAAAGGAATGTATACGCCAAACCGAAAAGCGGGCATTAAGGAAAATACGTGAGGATAAGTTTAACTTATCTCTTCTCGAAGCTTATCGTTCGATATAGACTGTGAATAAGAACAAAGCCCATAAACAATACTATCCATTATCGCCTTAAAAGATGCAACAATTATATTTTCATTTACACCAACAGTATCCCAGACTGTTTTGCCGTCTGTTGTCTCAATATTTACCCGAACTTTAGCTGCTGTTCCTGATTTTGAGTCTAAAATTCGGACTTTAAAATCACTTAACTTAAACGAGTTAATTTGAGGATAAACATCTTTTAGCGCTTTTCTTATTGCCATATCAATACTATTTACAGGTCCATATCCTTCTGATACCGTGTGGATAATATTTTCATCAATTTTTAACTTTATAGAAGCTTCGGTATTTATTTCATTTAAGTTATTATTAAACGTGTCGCCAATCATCCTAAATCCTAAAATATCAAAATATTTTGGTTTAATATTTAAAATATCCATAACTAAAAGTTCAAAAGAAGCATCTGCTCCTTCAAAAGCATATCCTTCCCATTCGAGTGTTTTGATTTTATCAATAATCTTTGGAATATCATTAAAATTTATGTCATCATCGTTTATAAGTTTTAGATTTTTTAATTTTTCTTTTAACGACGCTGTTCCAGCCTGGTCAGAAATAAGAATTTTGCGGTTATTGCCCACAGTTTGAGGGTCAATATGTTCATAGGTTGATGAGTTTTTGACAACTGCACTTGCATGAACTCCCGCTTTATGAGCAAACGCGCTTAAGCCCACAAAAGGCATATTGGCATTTACCGGAATATTCGAAATTTCGCCAATAGTGTTTGCAACATTTGTTAATTGTTGTATATTATCACCAACAATATTAAACCCTCGCTTTAATTGAAGTAATGGTATTATTGAACATAAATTTGCATTGCCGCAACGTTCACCATAGCCGTTTATGGTGCCTTGAATTTGACAAGCTCCACCATCAATTGCAGCTATACTATTTGCTACTGCCATTTCATTGTCATTATGAGCATGAATACCTATTCCAAATTCCTTTATATTGTTATTTTTGGCAATCATATCCAAATATTCGTATACTTTTTTTGTTATATTATATATTTCATTATTCTGGGTTCCACCGTTTGTATCACACAATATTATGCGCTTAGCGCCCCCAAGCAATGCTGTTTTACAACATAAAAGAGAATATTCGCTATTTGCTTTAAATCCGTCAAAAAAATGTTCACAATCAAAGAATACAGTTTTCCTCTTTTCGCTTAAATATTTAATACTATCATAAATCATATTTAGATTTTCATTTAATGTAGTGTTTATAGCGTTTGTCACATGAAAATCCCATGTTTTTCCAAAAATAGTTACAGCTGATGTATTTGCACGGATAAGATTTTTTATAACCTCATCATCCTGAACATTTATGTTAGGTTTACGAGTACAGCCAAAACAAGTTATCTTTGCATTCTTTAATTTAGTGTTGCTTATTTTTTGAAAAACTTCATTATCAACATTATTTGCACCAAACCATCCTAGTTCAATATACGAAACACCAAATTCATCAAGCAGCTTAACAATTTTTAACTTATCACTTACCGAAAAATTAATACCCTCACTTTGAGCACCGTCACGTAAAGTTGTGTCGTATATTTCGATTTTTTTTTGACTTGATGTATATTCAATCATTTTATTCCTCATTTTCTCACGTGGTAAGTCTTTTAATATTATAACACAATTTAAACAAGTTTAATTAATTCTTGTTAAATAGAACATTACATAATACTTTACTTTTTTATTATATTAAAAAATGTTAAAACAATCTTAAACCTACCGAATAAGTTTAAGTAAAGCGATTAATATATTTATTTATAATTATTTTTATAATTAT
>USEW01000107.1 GCA_900553845.1 uncultured bacterium | reverse complement strand
TTTTCTATTGTGCCATTTTCTTGTCATTATTATTTAAAATATCAAATATTTTTAGTCTAAACTCATCTTTATTTAAGTTACCTTTATGCATAACAAATTTTGCATTGTTACCAATTTTTTTATAAAATTCTTCATTTAAGTCAACACCGGTTACAACAACAATTGGTATTGAAGAAAGGTTTTTATCCGATTTCATTTTTTGAATTAAATCAAATCCAGTCAATTTAGGCATTTCAATATCAGTTATCACAAGGTCGTAATTATTTTTATTTAAGTTATTAAGCGCTTCAGAAACATTGTATGATGTGTCTATTTTTAAATTTGTATCTTTAAAAATATTTTTAAAATATGCGATAATCGATATAGAATCATCAACAATAAGCATTGATTTTTGTTGTTCAGTTATTTTCAAATATTTTGTTGCATCAACAAGATTCAAGACATTTTCATTTCGGTTATACATAATATTAACAAGTCCTGAAGCGTTCAAAATCAAACATAAATCTCCTGAAATAAGAGTTGTAATACCACTTATCAAATTATGTTTTATTAAAGGCGGGTTTAATTTATTATGCAAAACTTCTTGGTCACCGATTATTTTGTCGGCAATAAAACCTATTTTAATATTATCAGATTCAATAACAATCATAGTTTCCTTTGTATTCTCATTTGTTTTAAAACAGGACGAAGTTTGAATCTGGGGTTTTATATCAAAAATTTCGCTAAATCTAAAAACAGGTATACCTTCATTATCAATAATTACATATTTATATTTTTCTTTTTCAATTATTGCATCATTATTTATAAATTTAACAAGATTAATAACATTTGTAGGAATTGCAAAATATTGACCACCAACTGAAAATACAAATACTTTAACGGTTGCCATGGATGTAGGTAACTCAATTTTAACTTTAGCTCCTTTTGATAAAACAGATGTCATATTGACTTTTCCATTTAACTTATTAATTTTTGTCTGCACCACATCAAGTCCAATTCCCCTGCCTGATATATCAGTGATTATGTCTGTAGTTGAAAAACCTGGCCAGAAAATAATATTCATAATCTGCTCGTCTGGCATTGAATTTATTTCATCAGCCGTTAAAAGTCCTTGTTTTAAAACTTTTTCCTTGATTTTGTCAATATTCACCCCGCATCCGTCATCCTGGATTTCAATTACAAGTTTATTATTTATATGACGAGCTGAGATATAAATTTTACCAACACGAGGTTTTAGATTTTTTTCACGAATTTCAGGAAGCTCAATGCCGTGGTCAATTGAATTTCGCAATATATGTATCAAAGGTGTTTTAATTTCTTCAATAATTTTTTTATCAGCTGTAACATTTGACCCCATTATAAATAATTCGACTTCTTTTCCGCTTTGTTTTGAAATATCTCGAACCATACGAGGAAGTGCCTGAAAGACTATAGACATTGGTAAGACACGTATATTTTTTACCATGTTTTCTATTTCCATAATAGTTTGGCTCATTTTTGAATCATCATCCTGAATTTTTCGATGAAGTTTTGATAGTTTATATATTAAATCATGTATTCTATCTGAATTGTCCTTGAATACCATAAAAAACTGTCGCATAAAAGTTAGCATTGAATCAACATCCCTAACATTTATTGAATGATTTAATTTACGTTCAAAATATTTTATATAATTTAAAGATTTATGTGAAAAATTATGCCAGAACTCAAAATCATCTTGTATTTCATTGAGACTTTGAAGATGTGAACGTGTTTTTATTTTATTTGTTATTAATTCTCCAACTTGATTTACAAGCTTGTCAAGTTTTACGGTGTCAACACGCATTGTCTTTATTTCATTCTGTTCATTGCTTATAATAATATCATCAAGTTTCTGATATGAATTCTTATTTATATTAACTGGATCATCTGTTTTAATTAAATTATTTTCAGGATGATTATTATCATACAACTGCTCAATAATGGAAAGCTGATTTATTATTAAATTAACATCTTCTAAATTTTCATCACTTGTAGAAACAGCAAGCAAGGTATTTTTTATATATGCTACAACATCCTCCTTGATAAAACTGTTGTCATTTTTTATATTATCTAAAATTTCATCTATTTTTGTATAAACTTTCTCTTTTGAATTCAAGTTTGTCAAACTGTTAAACTTAACAATTATATTCATTAAATCATCAGAAAGTTTTGAATTTATATGCAAATTATCCACTTTTTGTCCAAGAACATTAACAACATCATCCCTTAAAATATTTTTACGAACTTCTTCTGGGATATCTTCATGGTTATAGTCCGAAACAATATTAATTCCATCATTTATTGCTTTTTGGCGAACATTTTTCTCTATTTTAGCAAACTGTGTTAAAATATAATCAGCATCATTTTTTGATATAACATTTGATGCATTATTTATAAACTTTAATTTTTCAATTATATGATTAAAAATAAGAACTTCATTGTCAAAATTTACCTTCTCAAAAATTATTTTCACTTTTTGAAAATAATTTATTACATTTTCAATTACACATCCGTTGTTATAAATTTTTAATTCCGAAATAAAATTATTTGTATCTGAAATAATAGTGAATATTTTTTGCCAGTTTTCGCTTGATATAATGTTAATAACATTGTCTTTATTTTCTGAAACATCATTTGACTGTTCATCAAATGTTATATCGTTTCCTTCTTTAATAGAAATAAGTTTTTGAAGATATTTATTGTAATTATCATCATAGACTTCACTTTTTTGCTTAACGGACAAATTAATTAAATTTTTTATATAATCAACAGTTTCAATAAGTATATCAATAACAAACTTTGTTATATGTAATTTTTTATCACGTGCTAGACCAAGAACATCCTCAATTGAATGGGCAAGCTTTTGAATATTATTAAACCCGACCATTCGTGAAGCGCCTTTCAAAGAATGTGTATTACGAAATAATGTATTAATAGTTTCACTTGATGATGGATTTTTTTCAAGCTGTATTAAAGTATCATTCAAACGGGATGTAATCTCATCACCTTCGCATTGAAATATATTTAAAATTTCTTCAAATTCCTCATCAGAAAAATCAATCATTTATTAATCCTAATCAAAATTTACATGTACAAAAACGCATCAAGCAAATTTAAGTTATTTTGCATTATTTTTTTTAATTCAACAAAATCATTTTCAATTTTAAATGATAATTTATCAATTTCTTCAAAATTGATGTCATTATCAACTTCACAATCAACAACATTGTTTATTGATTTCGATAAATCAGTTATCTGTTTAATTAAATTTGAAATATCATTTTCAATATTGGTAACAAGCTTAACCCCTGATTCGACTTCTTTTGCTCCTTCTTCAGTTGCAATAACTGTTGAATTTGTAACATATTGAATATCACCAATTAAAGATGTTACTTTATTAGTTGCCTGTTTTGAATCATCGGCAAGTTTTCTTATTTCAGCCGCTACAACTGCAAACCCTTTGCCATGTTCACCTGCTCTTGCAGCTTCCACAGCAGCGTTTAAAGCCAGCATATTTGTTTGTTCCGCTATATCCTCAACCACGCCGATTGTTGTTTCAATTTGTTGTATATGTTCACTTAACTCAACTATTAATTCAGCTATAACCTGAATTTTTTGTTTTAACACTATCATCTTATCAAAGTTTTGTTTAACAATATTTATTTCATTATCGGTAAAATTTAATGAAGATTGTGTCTTTTCAATTGCATTTTTTGTATTCATCCTTGTATTTATAGAAATATTTTTTATATTTTTTAAAGTTAGAATAAAGCGTTTAAGAAGTTTGTGATTAACCTCAAGCATTTCATAGCATTTTTTGTTTAAATCCTGTATTTTTTTTATTTTGTCGTTTATTGCGCTTCCAATATAAAGGTTAATATCTTTGTTTATTACATAGTGAGAGAAAAAATACTGAATTATATAAAACAACAACAAAACCAAAAGTATTTTCAAATTGCTTATATTTGGTGCTAAAATGTCTTTGAATACAGTATAAATAATTGCAGATACTATTAAAAAAGCTATATCAATTATCATTTTCAAACGGATTTTGAAATTTAAATCGTTTCTATAGTACATAGAGCATACTCCTTTTTCCTCTATAAATAGTATTAATTTATATTATAATATGTTATAATAAAAATCAATCCAAATAAAAGAAATTCAAATAATCGTATGACTAAAACAATATTAATTATAGATGACAGTAAAACACAACTTGAGACACTAAAAATAATCTTGAAACGCAGTAATTATAATGTTGTAAAAGCCCAGAATCCACGGGATGGTTTTTGTAAAATTTTTGAAATTGTTCCGGATTTAATTATTTCAGACATTGTTATGCCTGATTTAAATGGTTATCAATTTTGTAAACTTGTAAAAAGTATGGTATTTGTTAAAGAAATTCCTGTTATACTATTAACTGTTCTTGACCAAAAAATAGACAAATTCTGGAGCACGAAATCAGGCGCAGATTGTTTCGTTCCTAAAACAATACCAAGCGACGAGCTTATAAAAATATGCAATGATATTATGTGCAAACATCCTATAAGTAAAGACTGCAAAGAAAAAATATTAAGCAAGAAAATCAATATCGAAGAGGTCCCCAATATATTAACCAAAATCCTTGACGATACACTCGTTCGTTCAACAATAATGAATGAGTTTAGGTTATTATCAGAAAATATGAATAATGAACATGAGTTTCTTGCTAATATTTTTAAAATTATTTCATCTATTATTGATTATGACATTGCCGTTATATGGTTCAAAAAAAATGATATTAGATGTAAAAATTTTTATTTTGATACTAATTTAAATTTATCCTCAGAATTTAAAGAAAGTTTAATTAAAGATATTTTAGATAAATCAAACTGCGAAACAGATTTACAAAACTCTAAAATAACCTACAACAACTCTTTATTCATAAATAAAAATATTGAATTTAATAATTACGAAAAATTCCAATCAAAACAAATAATTCCAGTGTATTTTGAGGATGATTTGCTAGGTTGTTTTGCTTTATTTGGAAATACAAACCTGAATTACAAAAATAATGATATTTTTGATGTTATAGTTTCAGAACTTAAACTTTTATTCCGGATTAAAAAATTGTATGAACAAACAAAACATCTTGCGATTACTGATTTTTTAACTCAAATTTATAACCGCCGGCAGTTTGATATTACAATTGAACATGAGTTTGCACGTGCTATTCGATATTTAACTCCGTTAACATTATGCTTAATTGATATAGATCATTTTAAAAACATAAACGATACATATGGACACAAAGTAGGCGATGAAGTCTTGTGCGCTATAGCTAATTTAATAAAAAAAATGTTTCGTAAGTCAGATTATGTTTTTCGATACGGCGGTGAAGAATTTATGGTTATTTTGCCAGAAACAACTGTAAATAAAGCCTATTCACCTATTGAAAGATTGCGACAGGAAATTGCCAAACTTAAGTTTAGCAATAATAATAATAGTTTTAATGTAACAGCAAGCTTTGGCATAGCTGACAACTGTGTTGATGCAATGACATTTGAGCAGCTTATTAAAAATACCGATATAGCATTATACAAAGCTAAAAACAATGGACGGAACAAAGTTATAATATATGAAGGAAAATAATGTAATTCCACAGTTTAATGAAAATGAAAACCGCAGATTTTTATTTTTTGAAATAAATAATACAAAATATGCAATTGATTCTTCGTACGTTGTTGAGTTAATGCATCTTCCAAAGTTTGAAACACCGGGAAAAATGTCAAAATATATAGCTGGTGTAATGCCGTATGACCCGGTTTCAATAAATATAATTGACCTGCGCTCCATTTTAAATATTAAAATTGAAAAATATAACATAAATGATTCATTAATCATTATTAAAACAAGTGAAAACATTTTTGGTATTATTGTAAACAAAATTATTGATATAATGACACTTGATGAATCAAAAATTCAACTTCTTCCTTTTGACACAGAAAATAAATTAATAGAATTCCTTTATTATTACGAAAAATCAAATGTTTCAATTATAAGTCCAACAGTTATTGACGAAATAGTAAAAAATGCAAAAAATGAAAAAAGCGATTATAACTATGCAAATTTATTTTCGTCAGATAAATATTCCCAAGAAATTCTAAACAAAAGACAGCACAATATTTATGCAAAATCAAAAAAGATCTTTGAAACTGTTATTGAGAAAGAAAATTTTCTACAGTTTCAAGCCCATAATTTAAATTTGGCATTAAATATAAAATATGTAAAGGAAATAGTGAAACTTTCACAAAACAAATCAATTGAAATACCACAGGTCCCTAAATATATAAATACAATTGTAAGCGTTCGTGGTGATTATATAAACGCTTTAAATTTACCAATATTTCTGAACAATACAAGCAGCAATGAGTCATCATTTGATTATAAAAATTTTATTATTTTAGACCTAAAACACTTGAAAATAGGTTTATTGGCAAATGAAATTTATAACATACGCAGTTTAAAACCCGAAGAATTTATATTAAATACAGAATCTAAACTTCATACTGGATATATTTTAGGTGACATCTTTAATGACAATAAATTATTTTCAATATTGAATATTGAAAGAGTTAT
>USEW01000106.1 GCA_900553845.1 uncultured bacterium | reverse complement strand
GAATCAGTGATCGACTATATGATTGTGGTGCTCGACATTTTGTGTTCTTAAATGGACATGGAGGAAACACACATGCATTAAGTAAAGTATGTCGTCATTTATATAAGAAGGGAGCTGTGGGTACAATTTTTGACTGGTGGACTATTGCTGGAAAAATCAATCCAGAATGGGCCGGAGGCCATGGTGCAGGTCAGGAAACGGCAGCTATGTTGTATGTGGATGAAAGTCTAGTTCAAAAGGATAAGATTGAAGATTCAAATTTAAATCAGTTTACACCTCAATTAACAGCTTCCAATGCACAAACCGTAAACTTTAAAGGCGTGGATATTCCAGTTCCTAGAAGTAATCGTTTAAGTAGTGATAATGGCTGGTTTGGAAAGGATCATCCTAAATATGCAACGTATGAATGGGGTAAAGAAATGGTGGAAGCTACGGCTGATTTTCTTGTGGAATATATACAGAAAGAAACCTCTTCCATGGAGGAGGTTTTATCTGTAATAGACAGAGTCCGTGAATATGGAAAAAATAATATCAGAAAAACAATTCTCTGGAATGTCATAAAAAAATATGAGGGAAAGAACCATTTTGAAAAGAATCAGATCATCTGCCTGATAAGGCTGGCGGAACTTTCGAAGGAATATCGTTGCAAAAATATAAAGGAAGGGTTAGAGCTATGCAACCAGGCACAGGATATATACAATAAATACGATCTGAATGATGCGTTTCTTCAAAGCCTTATTTATAAAACAAGGGAAGAGCTTATGAATGAGGGGAATTTTGATTATGAGCAGATCACGCAGATCAGGAAAATGTGTAACTACAGACTGTTAGCAGAAAAACAGATCGCGCAAAAAAAATATACACCGGAAGAACAGATTGAGATATGGAAGGAGGCTGCAAATCAGTATAGCTATATAGAAGATGGAGAAAAGGAAGAAGAGTGTCTTAAAGAAGCAATCAAAATAGCAGAAAAAACATGGGAAAAGATAGAAGCCAGCGAGTTCTGGACGGACTATTCGAGCATGCAGCATGATCTTGTCACATTAGAGATTGATAATGGAAAATTAGAGACAGCAGAACAGAATCTTGCGCTGTTGTACGATAAGACAGCAGCGCATATTTTAGAAAAAAATGTCAAAGAGGATACAACGGATCACTATTGGGATATAGATTATATTGCATTTAAATATGAGGATATAGCAAATATAAATGAAACAATCCGGATATATTTAGCAGCCTTGTATATCCTGCTTGAAAAAAAACCAGATTCCAAAATCCTGACAGACAGGCAAGACGGGATCGGACAGTTGTGCGTGGTACTGCAGCAGTTATTGGAAAAAGAATACGATTCAGATGTAACCAATTCGATCATAGAAGTGAAAAGGCATTTGCAGGAATTTTTGGAGGATACGGCTTATGAACAGGAGAGAGTTTTGCTTTTGCTGCAAAAAATAGCAGAAAAGTATCAGTATAAGGATTTTGAATTTAAACATGACATAAGGCAAAAATAAAAACTGCCACATCGGACAACCCGGTGTGGTAGTTTTTTAATCACTCTTACAAGTAAAAATAGCCGGTTTGGTAAAATGAGCCTGTAAACAAAAACAAGTCTTTAAGAAAAGAGAGGGCATACGTCATGGAAACAGTTCTTTTAATCATTTATGCGGCAGCATCCTACTGGGCAACAAACAAGGTATTGTATGAGGGAAAAGTTGTATTTTACTCTTCCGCTTATGTGCATTACATGAAAAAATTTTTAATAGGAATGATGTTTGGCTGGATACTGATTCCGATTGCGATTTTAAAATGCATTTTTTTCAAATAGATTCGGGATTGGGAATAAGAGCAATCGCAAGATAACAGAAAAGAAGGAGTAAACAGATTATGAAGCAGACAATCGAAGATAAACTGGTGAGTAAGGTAAGCAAAGGAAAATTAAATACAATCCACGTAAGCCGTGAAGAGATGGCGGATCTGGTAGATCAGCATTTTATACAAAATGCGGAGACAGAAGAAGAGTACAAACAGATCTGGAAAGTCATAAAAAGAGGAATCCTTTTTGATAAAATGATTTATACAAAAGATGGAAACTATCAGATGCGATCCTGCTCCAGCTAGGGCGGACACAGCCTGAGAAGAAACATATGGATCTATGATAAGGCGGCAGACACCTTTTATCAGTATGATTATTGGTATGGGTTTTATGGAAAATTCAAAAAAATGGTGCGCAGCAGGATGCAGGAAAAACAAAATCTGTAATTTACAAGTGAAAATTACAATGGAATCGATGACTGTAATTTGCAACGCAAAGAAAATATAATGAAGAATTAAGACTTCGTGAAGTTATAGATAATGCACCTGTAAATAGAAGTGATATTGATAAAATAAATAATTTAGAAGATGCGAATCTTGAGGCTTCACTTGATGATGATGGAAATTTTTTAATAAAATCCCTTGATGACACAATGAAAATTGTATCAATTAGTGGAACTTCAAATTTTAAAGAAATTGCCGAATTAAAAATGACAAGTAATGGATTTGAATCAGATGGTCCAATTAAAGCTGGAACAAAGAGTGCTTTTAATGTACGTCTTGTCGATTCAGGGTTATTTAGCGAAGGTGAGTTTAAAATTAATGGTGAGACCTTTAAAATTGATAACACCACTACAATGGCTCAATTACTTAATAGTATTAATACGAATTCAAATGCTAATGTTAAAGCATTATATAATAGCGTAACTGGAACTTTTACCTTGACATCAACTGAAACTGGAGCTAATGATATTGAGATTGAAGAAGTATCTTCAAATTTTGTTTCGACTGTAGGTCTTGATAATAAAGATAATTTAATATTGGGTAAAGATGCAAAATTTAGAATTAATGGTGAAGAATTAACATCATCAAGTAATACTGTTAAGGCAGAAGATAGTGGTATTTATGGACTTACTTTAACTTTAAAGAAAGTTACAAATGATGAAACTGATACTTCAGTAAATGCTATTAAAGGTCCAATTAATGTTTCCATTTCGCAGGACACAGAAAAAATAACAAATGCAGTAAAAGATATTATTGATTCCATAAATGAAGTAATAAGCCAAACAGATACCCAAACTAAAACTGGTGGAACACTTGCTTATGATAGTTCTTTAATATCAGTTCGAAATAGCATTAGAAATATGGCATCTGCGCAATATAACAACCTAACTACATATAAAACATTAAACTCAATTGGAATTTCAACCGGCGCTATTGGTACTTCTGTTAGTTCAGATACTACAAAATTACAATTTGATGAGGATGCTTTTTTAGAAGCGCTTCAAAATAATACAAGTGAAGTCCAAGCCTTACTTCAAAATTTTGTCGAAAATTTAGAAACACAGGTTAAAAAAGTTAATGACACAACTGAAGGTTATTTTGCTGTTAAAACTAAATCTATTGATAAACAAATAAGTATTTTAGATGATACAATTGATAGAAAAAAATTATCACTTGAAGCTTATGAAGCAAACTTAACAACGAGGTTTACAAATATGGACTTGATGATTTCTCAAATGAAAAGTCAATATATTGATGCTGGTTTATATACCTCTTCTTCATAAGATTGCACACAAATTATTAATAAATATTATTATGCATTGATTGAAATCATATTTTGAATTGGTTGTAAAGCACTTTTAATAAGTTCTTTTGGCACATTTATTTCGTGTTGTTCATACAATAAAGCATTATAGATATCTTCTAAATGATGACATTTCATATTTGGACAAATAGCTTTATTTGACACAAGAATAAATTCTTTATTTGGTAAATCACGCTTTAATCGCTCAACAACACCTATTTCTGTTGCAATGATAAACGTTTTATTATCAGATTTTTTAGCTTCATTCATAATAGCTGTTGTTGAGCCAACAAAATCTGCTAATTTTAAGACTTCGCAATGGCATTCAGGGTGTGCTAAAACTAATGCATCTTTATATTTTTCTTTCATATTAATAATATCTTGGGGTTTAATTCTCAAATGTGTAGGGCAATAACCTGGATATGTAATTACATTAACCTGGTCATTTAATTTTGATTTAACAAAATTTCCCAAATATGTATCAGGAACAAATAAAACATCTTTTACATTAAGTGATTTTACAACATTCACTGCATTTGAGCTTGTGCAACATATGTCTGATTCTGATTTAACTTCAGCTGTTGAATTTACATAGCAAACCACAGGAATATTGGGATGTTTAGATTTGAATTCACGTATCTGTTCAAGGTTTATCATATCAGCCATTAAACAACCTGATTTTAAAGATGGCAATAAAACTTTTTTATCAGGTGATAAAATTTTAGCTGTTTCAGCCATAAAATAAACACCTGCAAAAACAATAATTTTGGCATCTGTTTTTGCAGCCATTTGACTTAAATATAATGAATCACCTACATAATCAGCTACTTCATCAATTTCAATATTTTGATAACAATGTGCAAGTATTATTGCATTTTTTTCTTGCTTTAATTTTATAATTTTTTGAATTAATTCCTGATTAAAATTCATTTTATTTTCTCGCTTCAATATAAATTAAATTATACAAAAAAAAAATTTTTATACAACTTTCAATTTGACTTTATTTTAAATAGATGTTAACTTATTATTACTATATTTTTTATTTTGGACGAGGAGATATTATTATGAGTATTGAGACAAATAAAGTTGAAGTTATTAAATATGAAACAAAAGGCGTGTGCTGCAAAGTTATGTACATTCACATATCAAATAATATAATTAAAGATGTAGAATTTATGGGTGGATGTGCCGGCAATCTACTTGGTATACGTAGTTTAATTATTGGAAAAGATATTGATAGCATTATTGAACAACTTAGTGGAATTACCTGCGGTAGTAAACCTACAAGTTGTCCTGACCAGCTTGCAAAATGTTTAATAGACTATAAAAATAAAACATTAAAACCAGTTGAAATTCGATAAACTTATTAATGTTAAATTTTGTAAAAATAAATAGAAAAATGCTAAAATAATAGCATTTTTTTGTTTTTAGAGTTATATTATAACATGTAGTATTATATTCGTAGGAAGAGATTAAAATGTTTGCTAATGTTGTAAATTATACCTCAAAAACTGTTAAACTTAGTTTGGCTAGCAAAACTATTAAAGCTGCTTTAGATTTAGACTTTAGTTCTTTTATTGACTCATTTTTGAATGAAGAGTCGATTACACTTTCAAATAACGAAATCCATCAAGAAAAAGATGGGTTGTGGCATTTAACAAAATCTAAAGATAAAGATCGTGTTCAGTTTCATAAGAATATCGATTATATGAATAAAGTATTTTCAAAATTTAGAAGTAAGCTTGAAGCTAAATTTAATGACACTAAAAATATATTTGAAAAAGAAATGGAACAAACTTCTCACCCAAAAAATCGTTCTATATTTTCTCGATTTATTCATCTAAGAAAACCAAAATATGATGATTCTTTATCTTATCTTTACCATTCAATAAATAAACTTCTTAATATCAATTCTACTTTTAGTAAAAGTAGTTACATGCCATCAATATCTGAAAATTTTATTGGTAAAAATATTTTAATCATTAAAGATTTATTAAATGAATTACAAAAAAATCAATATTTAGCTAAAAAGAATTCTGCATTAATGAAAATCATTAGTGAGTTTTGTGCAATAATCGCTGATTTGGATTTAAACAAATTAATCGAAATGGTGAAATTTAACAAAGAATATAAATTAAACAAAATCGATAAAAAAATTGCATTAATTAACTTAAATAAACAAAATCCAGATTATATAAAACTTAAATATTCGAATAAAAATTTAATTGACAATATGTATTATTATAATAAAAATGGAAATTTACGTGTTTCATTTGAATCTGCTGAGGATGAAATTAACCAATTAAAACAAAATAAAGAACGTATTAATTCTGATATTTATCCGGGTATATATATAACACCATCTTCGTCAAAAGAAAAACATATAAAATTAACTAATGATTCTAAATACACTACAGGCATTGTAAAAAATGGTAAGCAAATTGGCAAAACATATATTTCACCTAAATCTCTCGATTTTTTATTTGCAAATTGTTTTCCAACACAAAATATAGGAGATTGTTATCTTGTTAATGTTTTTAATCAAATAATGCACAATGATAAACAAAGAATTAAATTATATAATTGCTTTCAAGAGGTTCAATTGAAGGACGGAAATGAGTACATTAAAGTAAAATTTCCACAATTAAAGTTTCACTTATTATATAAGATTACATCCGATTATTCGTGGATAAAGCATAATAAAGGTTCACTTTGGGGGACAGAAGGTTTTAGAATGTTAGAAGAAGTTTATTGTGTAAATCGTATTATTGAAAGATTGGATAAAATGGAAAAAAGTGATTTATTTCCAAATGATATAAACAATTGGTAAAAAAATACAAATCAACTATCAAAGAACATTTATTTGATACATCTTCTTCTTTAGATGAACGAATAAAAAAATTATCTTATAATAATAAAGAAATTGCTAAAGTTTTTGAGTATACTTATAAAAAAATTGTAGACATGAAATATAATTATTTAGAGCAACTTCATAATAAGAATTTTATTTCTGATTATGATTATAAAAATTATAAACAAAATATAGATT
>USEW01000105.1 GCA_900553845.1 uncultured bacterium | reverse complement strand
TTTTTATTTATTAATATTATTTTATAATTTGATAGTTGCTCTAAGTCAAGAAAAAATTTTTGTTGTATTTTATATTAATTTAGATGTTAAATATGATCTAATATAATTTTTTATACGTTTTAAAAACATACCCAAATATGTTGTGGTTATTATGCCAAAGATAAAATAAAAATACGTTGTTTTTAAGGGGTAATAAAACATATAAATATCTGCATTATTTTTAATTTCAAAAGGTATTCCTTTGATATATAAAAAGGTATAAGTAAGAATATTAAATACAAGCAAATGATTTGCCATTATATGGTAAGTATTTTCACCTATTTTATGAAGAAAAGAACAATTTTTTATTCTATCATAAACATTTTCTAAAATAAATAAACTTATCCAGATACCCGAAATGCTTGTCAAAACAGGCACTATCCAATTATCATAATTGCCCCAGACAAGTATATAACTTAGTCCTATACCATCTTGCGGTGTATAGTCTTTATTTGTAAACCATAAGATTGATTGAGTAATAATTACAATAAAAAACATTTTAGAAGAAAATAATTTTGTTTTAAAATCATCACAAGAATTTTTATATAAGAATCCCAAATAAATAAATAAGAGTGAAAACATAGTTCTTTGGCACAATAATATATATAAATTTTTTGAAAATGGTTCAAGCTGTATTGCAATAAGTGCTAAAATAAATAAAATAAATGTTTTTAGCTTATTAGAAAGTTTAAGGCGGTTAAATATATAAAACACTATAAGACTTATAAATAATTGTGGCACAAACCATAAAGGTGAAATTAAATCGAGCTGGTGCCCGGTTAAAAAAGGCATTAAAATTTCGTTTTTAAAAGTAATAGGCAAGCCCCAGAATTTTTTGACAACAGGCGCTAAAGCAATGGTCAGAACAAGATAAAATAAAGCATATGTAAAATATGGGAAAAGAAGTGATTTTATACGTTTTTTTGTATAAACCCAAAAGCCATATTTATCATTAAACAACATTCCCGAAATAAAGAAGAATAAAGCAAGTTGAAAAGAATATGGCGGGAATCCCGGAATCAGAGAAAATTCAAGATGACCTGACACAACAAGCATTATTGCAAAAGCTTTAAGTATGTTTATTTTATTATGATGATTGATTTTATCCATGATTTTTAACTTTCTGCATATAGTTCTTTATCTAAATAAGTAAATTGGTATAAAGTGGAGTTTTACATATATAATAATTTGTACCTACGCTATTAATTTATTATATCGAAAATATGTATAACTGTATAGATAACTAATTTTATTAAAATTTTATTTAATGTGATAATTTTAACAAAATATTGTAATGATAAATAAATTGTAGTAAACTAAAAAAAGTTTACAAGTAAAGGAGAGTTATAAACTATGTCAAATACAAAAATGACGATAACTGAAAAAATATTTGCTACACATGCAGGTTTAGAATCAGTTAAAGCAGGTGATTTAATTGAAGCAAAAGTCGATATCACACTTGCAAATGATATAACAGGTCCTGTAGCAATAAATGAATTTCGCAAAATTGGTGTAAAGAAAGTATTTGACAAAGAACGTGTTGTTTTTGTGCCTGACCATTTTGTGCCAAATAAAGACATAAAATCGGCTGAACAAGTCAATTTAATTCGTAAATTTTCAAAAGAAATGGGAATAAAACACTTTTTTGAAGTAGGCAGGATGGGAATTGAACACGCACTTCTTCCTGATAGCGGAATTGTAACAGCAGGAGATTTAATAATAGGAGCAGATTCTCATACTTGTACATATGGAGCACTTGGCGCATTTTCAACAGGAGTTGGCTCAACAGATCTTGCCTGTGCAATGGCATCGGGTGAAACATGGTTTAAAGTTCCTCAGGCTATAAAAGTTGAATTTGAAGGTGAATTAAATAAATGGGTGTCAGCTAAAGACCTTGTTTTATATTTAATTGGCGATATAGGTGTTGATGGTGCTTTATATAAAACTTTGGAAATTGGCGGGTCAACAATACGTAATATGGAAATGGATGGCAGATTTACTTTTTGCAATATGGCTATTGAAGCAGGGGCTAAAAATGGTATTATTGAGCCTGATGAAAAAACTGCAAAATATTTAGAAGGTAGAGAACTTCGCAAGGGTGTTTTCTATAAATCTGATGAATGTGCAAATTATGAAAGGGTTATAAAATATAATGTTAAGGATATTGAGCCCCAGGTTGCATTCCCGCATTTGCCCGAAAACACAAAACCAATATCACAAGTTGGCAAAATAAAGATAAATCAGGCAGTTATAGGTAGTTGTACAAATGGTAGATTGTCTGATTTAAAAATAGCTGCAGATATTCTTCGTGGTAACAAAGTTCATCCTGATGTGCGTTTGATTGTTTTTCCAGGAACCCAGGATATTTATTTAAAAGCTATTGAAATGGGATATGTTCAGGATATAGTGAAAGCAGGCGGTGCTGTTTCAACTCCTACTTGCGGACCATGTTTAGGTGGTCATGCAGGCATATTAGCGGCAGGCGAAAGAGCGATATCAACAACAAATAGAAACTTTGTTGGACGCATGGGACATGTTGATAGTGAAGTTTATTTAAGTTCTCCTGCTATTGCTGCAGCCAGCGCAATCAAGGGAATTATTACATCACCTGAAAACTTATAATAAAGGATTTTAATATGTTTACAGGCTTGATTGAACAAGTTGGAAATGTAAATAGTATAAATAAAATTAATGACGGCTATTTGCTTAATATATCTTTTCATGCACCGTTTGATGATTTAAAAATAGGTGATTCTGTTGCGGTCAATGGTGTATGTTTAACTGTTGAAAGTTTTAAAAATAACGATGTAACATTTTTTAGCGCACAAAATACTTTTAATATAACCAATTTAAAATATTTAAAAATTAATGATAAAATCAATCTTGAAAGAGCCTTAAAACTTTCATCGAGACTTGACGGACATATCCTAACAGGTCATGTTGAAACAACCGTTAAAGTACTTAATATTCAAAAAAATATGAATACTTATATTTTTAAATTTGAAATGCCAGATAGTGAGTTCAATAAATATATATGCTACAAAGGCTCAGTTGGAATAAACGGAATAAGTTTAACGGTTTCAAATATTGGCAATAAATATTTTGAAACTATTATTATTCGTCATACGCTTGATAAGACCAATTTTAAATATTTAGAAATTGGAAGTTATGTAAATATTGAAACGGATATACTGGCAAAATATGTAGAAAATATGCTAAAATCAAATAATAATGAAAGTAAAATTGACTATAATAAATTAAATGAATACGGATTTATATAAATTTTAATTGAATTGATTAAATGAAGGAATATTGTATACAAATGGAAAATAAATTTAATACAATTGAAGAAGCAATTGAGGATTACAAAAAAGGCAAACCTATAATTGTAGCTGATGACGAAAATCGTGAAAATGAAGGTGATTTAATTGTAGCTGCAGAATTTGCAACAGCTAAAATAATAAACTTTATGATAAGTGAATGCAAGGGGCTTGTTTGTGTATCTATTGAACAAGAAAGAGCTGACGCATTAAACTTAAGTGAAATGGTGTCAAACAATACGGATGTAAAAGGCACAGCATTTTGTCAAAGTGTGGATGCAGACCCAAAATTTGGTGTTACAACTGGTATTTCCGCTTATGATAGAGCAAAAACAATTGAAGTCTTGCTAAATAATAATACAAAGCCAAAAGATTTACGTCGTCCGGGACATATTTTTCCGCTTATAGCAAGAAAAGGCGGCGTTCTTTCCCGCACAGGTCACACAGAAGCATCAGTTGACTTAGCCAAACTTTCAGGACTTGAACCTTGTGCTGTTATATGCGAAATAGTAAAAGAAGATGGCACTATGGCTCGTCGTGAAGACTTGTTTATATTTGCACAAAAACACAATCTAAAATTTATTACAGTTGCTGATTTAATTAAGTACCGGCTTAAAAAAGAACGTTTTATATCCCGCGAAGCCCAGGCTATATTGCCTACACCTTTTGGTACTTTTAAAATTATAGGATATAAAAATAAAATTACAGGTGGGGAAAATGTAGCACTTGTTCTTGAAAGTGAAGACAAGAATAAAATACCACTTGTACGTATGCACAGCGAATGTTTGACAGGCGATGTCTTTCATTCACTTCGTTGTGATTGTGGAAATCAGCTTCACGCTTCTTTAAAAATGATTCAAGAGCATGGCTTTGGTGCACTTGTATATATTAAAGAACATGAAGGTCGTGGTATAGGTTTAATAAACAAAATAAAAGCATATGCTCTTCAAGATGAAGGGCAGGATACTGTGCAAGCAAATGTGTCTTTAGGGTTTGAACCTGATTTACGTGATTATGGTATTGGGGCACAGATATTGCTTGATTTAAACTTTAAAAGATTTAATTTAATTACAAACAATCCAAAAAAAATTATAGGTTTAAAAGGTTACGATTTGGAAGTTGCTGAAAGAATACCTACGAAAGCCTATGTAAATGAGTTTAACCAGAAATATATGGAAACAAAAGTAAATAAAATGGAACATATGTTAAAATTATAAAGATAGATACGCACATAAGGGAATATAGATGGCTAATATTCGTATATATAACGTTGAAAATGTAACAACATCACATAAAAATGTTATGTTTAATATATATCAGGATTTTTTTAACAAATCTGAATCTGACTATGCTTTTGAATCAGAACCTGTTGATTTTTATAAATTTTTTGAATGTATTGAATCACGACTTCTTAAATCTATTGTTTTGCTTGAAAGCGGTCAACCTATTGCTTTTTTAATTTATACTATGATGGCAAATTATTGTGTTGAAATAAATCTAATTCATATGTTTAATTTTGATGATTATCAAAACAAAGTTGAGTTACTTATTAATAAACTTTTAAAAAATCTGAAAGAAGACAGAATAAAGAAAACAATCTCTTTCCCGCTTATTGGCATTCAGGAAAAATATTTTGAATCTTTAATAAAAATAAATTTTGAAAGCGTTGAAAACTCAATATATGTTTTTCCTTTTAACGAAGAAAATCAGGATAAAATAAACAAAGCTTCTCATTACGAGCCTGAATTGAATGATGGATTTAAAATAGAAGCTTGGAATAATGATTATTTTTCTCAGGTCGTGAAGCTATTAAATGTATGTTTTAGTGTTGAAAAAGATGCATTATACGACAGTCGTTATAAAACAGAAGCCGGTACCAGAGATATCCTTAACAAAATTATCGATAGCGAATATGGAATATTTTTGCCTAATCAATGCAGTATTTTGCTTGATAATGAAAAAGTTATTGGTGTTTGTCTTGCAAACTTAACAACATTTCAAATAGCAAACATCCCACAGGTAGCTGTTTTGCCTCAATATCGTGGAAATAAATATGGTACAATGCTTGTTAAAAATACATTAAGCAAAATTGCAAAAGCCCATATATACCGTGTTTTGAATTTAAAAGAGCTTAATGTTACATCAATTGCCAATCATAATTGTGCATTAAATATGTATATTGAAAACGGTTTTGAACTTGCAACCACATATAACCAGCTTTATTACAACTTTAATTATTACAAATAAAAATACATTATTCATATGATTGAAAAGAATGTTCAATTATTTATGATAATAGTTGTATAAATATATAAAAATTGATAAGGCTTGGGTTAGGGTGAAAAGATAAAAAATGGAGGTAATAAACAATCCTTTAAATATAAGTCTGAATGAAGCTTTTGAATGGTTTGTCCAAAATTTTCAAAACAAACTTGAAAGTGCTTTTAAAACATTCTGGGAATTAGAGGCACAGTGCTATCTTTTGTCATTAAGTGATGAGCCTAACTTTCTTGCTTTAAACAAGCAATTTTTAGTAACGCGGTTAAAACTTTCAAAAAGGCATACTTGTGCTGTAAAACTTTCGAATAATATTTCAAAACTTTTACTTGATAGTTCTCTTGGATTTAAGAAAGAATTTGATTTCGATAATTTAACAGACCTTGAAGTTAAAATCCTTACAACGTTTAATTGTGAAATTAAAAATAGTATTAATGATTTTTTCATAAAGAAAGAAGAATTAAATAAAATTCCATATAACGAAGATACTGATGACAAATTTTTATATCTTGTCTTTATGGTAAAAATTGGGAATAAAACAGGCAATTTAATAATTATCGTTCCAAATGAAGCACTAAAAGTTAAATTGTGTGAACAAAAAACAGCAGACTTTGATCTAAGCTTATTTGATAACAATAAGGTGAACGTAGATATTATTGTTGGAAATACAGAATTAAAAATTGCTGATATAAACCGGCTTGATGTTGAAGATATACTTGTTCTTGAAAATAGCAGCCTTGAAAATATGACTTTAATACTGAATAAAGAAGAAAAAGTTAAATTCAAATTAAACCCCGACCCCATGCTTATTGTTAATAATACAGATGAAGACGAAAACGATGAATATGAAAAAACATCGGAAGGAGATGAAAATATAATGGCAAATAATAATATCTGGGATGATATTTTAGTTGATGTTGAAGCCAGGTTTGAAAAAGTAAAACTTGAACTAGGCAAAGTAAGACGTATTAGTAAAGGTGAGGTGGTTGAAATAGCCGATGTATTTAAAAATAAAATATCATTAGACCCAAATGGACAAAAGAAAAAAGAAGCACTTGGAAATGGATTTTTAGGACTAGGAAAAGAAGAATACTATAGA
>USEW01000104.1 GCA_900553845.1 uncultured bacterium | reverse complement strand
ATCTTATAAAAAGAATATAAAATTAATAAACCTATATTTTGATCACATACAAGTTATATGTGATATGATTAATAAGTAGCTAAAAAAGTCAGTGTATGGATAAAGTAACTTTTGTTAAAAATTTTGCATTATGTAAGGAAGTTAGTATCGCAGGTAAATTTATTTACGATGGAATGCGTGATTTAAATTGTGCTTGCAATTATGGAGACATAGATAATATATTTGGATTTCTTTACAAAATATCAGTTGGAATTGAAAGACTTCAAAAAATTGCATATATTCTTTTAAAAAATCCAAATGAACAAGACTATGCAGAAATTGAAAAAGAAATTATTACACATTCGCATACTTTATTACAAGAAAAAATAAATGCAAGAACCAAAATTAAACTAAATGAACATCAAAATTCTTTTTTGCACCTTTTAACTAATTTTTATAATTCTAGTCGCTATGATAGATATAACCTTGCAACAAGTATAAATAATGAACAAGAATTATTTATTAAATACATTGAAGAACGTATGCAGATTAATATTGAAATGGATGATTTTTTTGTTCCTGAGATTAGTAAAAACATCAAAAAATTTTTAGGTAAAGTTATTTTAGGAATAGCACAAACCTTATATAATACTATATACAATCAAGCAAGTGCTATTGGGCTTTATACTTATGAAGTTGCTTCTGATTCAAAAGGTATGAAAGTTTTTTTGAACTCAGCCGAAAAAAGTAGTTTACAAGAACAAATGATTGATGAACATATAGCATTCAAAGAATTTTTAATATTCCTTTTGAATACGAAAAAGTCCTCAAATTTGTATGCTTTTATAAAAGATATTCCAGCCTTAAATATTGATATAGCTATGATACAAGAATATCTTTCGGAATTTGTAAAATGTGAAGTTCCACAACAGTTAATTGATGAAATTGAATATTTATACAAAGAAGACAATATTAATATCAAAGAACGATTAGAGATGTTAGAATGCATAGGAAATACTTCTTTTTATTTTGACGATTTGGAAGAGTTTGCAGAAAATTGAGAGAATAAATAACAAAACAAACCAATTGTTAAAAACATTTTACAATAACTTAATTATATTCTTTTTTCAAACTTAAATTTATCTTCATCTGTTATTTCTCTGATAACTTTACATGGATTTCCTGCTGCAATTACATTTGGAGGAATATTTTTTGTAACAATAGAACCAGCTCCTATAACTACATTATCGCCAATAGACACATTGGGAAGCACTACAACATTACCTCCAAACCAAACATTATTCCCAACTTTTATAGGAAATGCATATTCAAGCCCTTTATTTCTTGTTTCAACATCCAACGGATGCTCTGGGGTATAAAAGGAACATCCTGGTCCAATAAAAACATTATCACCGAATGTAACTTTCCCTGGATCTAGAATAACTAAATTATGATTAGCATAAAAATTTTCACCTATTTCAATATTGTAGCCATAATCACATATAAATGGCTGCTCAATTAAAAAATTTCTTCCAGTTTTACCAATAATCTGTTTAATTATATTATTTCTTTGATTTATTTTGTCTGGTGAAAGATTATTATATTGAAAACATAAAGTTTTACATTTCAACCTTTGAGCTATAAGCTCTTTGTCATAATTTGCATCATATAATAAACCTTTTTGCATTTTCTCTTTTTCATTCATACTTGTTCTTCTCCATTTTATAATATTTTTAAACTTGTACAATGGACTCAATTTTTCAAAATTTTTCTTGAAGCATTTCATTGCAAGAGCCTGTACGATATCCCTTTAAATCCAGCGAAACATATATAAAACCATATTTTTCAAAAGTTTCCAGTATCTGTTTTCTCATACTTAAAATTTTTGAAAAATCTTCTTCAAGAACCTCAATTCTTGCCATTTTATTATGTATTCTGACTCTCATTTGTTCAAATCCATTATCAAGAAGAAATTGTTCGGCCTTATCTACCATCTTGAGTTTTTCTTTAGTAATGACTTCTCCATACGGAAACCTTGATGAAAGACAAGCAAAAGACTGCTTATTCCAAACGGGCAATGCAAATTTCTTTGCAAGTTTACGAATCTCGTTTTTGCCAAGTTTTGCATACTGTAAAGGACTTTTAATACCAAGCTCTTTAACTGCTTTAAATCCCGGACGATAATCGGAAATATCATCAATGTTTGAACCTTCAACTACATTTTTAACTGAGTTTTTTTTGTGCTATTTTAATGATTTTTTTTAATATTTCTTTTTTACACAAATAACATCGTTCTTTTGTATTTTTATCAAAACCTTTAACTTTTAACTCATCAAAATCAACAATAATATGTTTAATTCCTTGTTTTTTGCAAAATTCTATACTTTCCTCTAATTCACGTTGTGGAAAAGAGTGAAATTTAACAGTGACAGCAATAGCTTTATTATGTAAAATATCATAAGCAGTTTTAAGCAAAAATGTTGAATCAACTCCTGCAGAAAAAGCAACCGCTACACTTTCAAGTGTTTTCAAATATTCTTGCAAATTCTGAAATTTTTCATCTAACATTCATTAACCTCTTTAAAGAATGATAACATTTTGCATAGACCAAACATCGTAATGTAAAGAATAACTAACCCGTAAAAATTAGCTATAACAGGTTGGATTGATGATAAAACCGCAATTTTAGTCTGAATGGACTCAATTATGCTATATAATGTATATTTTGACTGTATTATAAAAGAATCTGAAATATTTAACAATGACCATTCAAGACCATCAGGTTTTGACGAAGCATATTTTGAAATAATACAAGCGAGTATAAATGAAACAGCGCCAAAAGCAAAATATAAACTTTTTTGACTTACCTGTTTTGCAATAGCAACAACTCCACCAGTTACAATCCCCTCAACAAGCCCTATTGGTAAATGTATAAGCTGCATCATTAATGCAAAATTTCCTGAGTTTAAAAGTTTTATTGAACCGGATAAAACTCCCTCGATTACAATAGCCAACGAACCTGCCTGAAGCGCGACAATAGAAGCAATAATCGCACCGATAAAAGGCATATTTTTTTTAGCAAATGGCTTAAATATTAAAGGATACGCGACATAGCAGGCTAAAAATCCCATATTAAATATATTACAGCCAATAGCAAGAATTCCACCGTCTGCAAAAAATAACGCCTGAACAAGGAATATTACACATATTGCAAGGAACCCCGTATTTGCACCTAGTAAAGTAGCAAGCAAAACACCTCCTACAATATGACCGCTTGAACCTGTTGACGGTATTGCAAAGTTAATCATTTGAAGTGCAAACACAAATGAAGTAAGTGTGGCTATAAGAATTATTCTGTCTTTTGACAAATCTTCCATTCGCGCTTTTTTAAAAGCATATATTGCTGCCAACGAAGAAGCAAGTATCATTGGAATCCCTGTTACAGGACATATAATTCCGTTCCCTAAATGCATAATTTTCTCCTTTATTTTATTCTCATAACTCTTAAAACTGGATTTTGATAATTTCTTTTTCCTGAACCATAGCCAACTTTTTCGATTATAATTTTTTCAGGAAGTGATTCTCCATTATAAAGTGCAGCAGCTATGGCAGCACCTGTTGGAGTAACCATTTCACCATCATTATCAGTAATTCTTAATGGCAATTTGTATTTTGAAGCAATTTCACATACAGCAGGAACAGGCACAGGAAGTTGACCATGTTGACAAATAACTGTTCCTTGACCTTCTGAAAGTGTTGAGAAATAAACTTTTTCAGGTGCCAAATCGTCATATAAAACAGCAAATCCCAATATATCAACAATCGAATCAATCGCACCGATTTCATGAAAATGTACATCTTTTATATCTTTTCCATGAACGTTACTTTCAGCTTCTGCAACTATTTTAAATATTTTCTTTGCAATATTTTTTGCATTTTCTGTTGAGTCTGATTTGTCTATAATTTTATTAATCATATTAAGATTACGATGAGGTGCATGATGACTTTTATGTTCTTCGTTATGATGAGTATGATTTTCATCAGGAAGAATAACATCAAAATCTGTTGCCATAATTGCGTTAACGGGCCTTTTTGAAATTACATATTTAAATTCATTATCCAGATTTATTGAAGATAAAGTTTTTTTAAGTTTTTCTTTATCTGCACCAAGGTCAAGAAGTGCTCCCACTGACATATCACCTGATATTCCTGAAAGACATTCAAAGTATAATTTCATTCTAACTGTTTCCTTTCGATATTAATCTAATAATCTGACAAGCGCTATAAGCTGCATTAAAGCCATTGTCAATATTCACAACTGTTACGCCTTCAGCACACGAGTTAAGCATGGTCAAAAGAGCAGAAATACCTTTAAACGAACACCCATACCCAACAGATGTTGGAACAGCTATAACAGGTTTATCGACCATACCTGCAATAACAGCACCAAGCGCTCCTTCCATGCCGGCTATGGCGATTATAACGTCTGCTTCTTTTATCTGGTTAATATTATCCAAAAGTCTGTGAATTCCCGCGATTCCAATATCATAGTATTTTTTAACATTACATCCATAGAATAGTGCTGTTTCATAAGCCTCCTCAGCAACTGGTATATCTCCAGTTCCACCGGTGCAAACAGCTATTTCTCCATATTTTTCAACTTCTTTCTCAACTAGTGATACAGTCCTCGCCTGTTTATTATAATGTATTTGAGGAAAAGTCTTTTTTAATACTTCCGCTTGCTTTAAAGATACACGTGTTCCTAAAACATTATGCCCTTGTTTTTTAAATTCAGAAAAAATACCAATGAGTTGAGATGAAGTCTTGCATTCGCATAAAACAACTTCATGGGTTTTTCTGCGTTTAAACCTTTCTGTATCTAGTTTTGCATACTCTATATCAATGTATTTTTTATCCACTAGTTTTTTCCCTTACATTTTGAAAATAATAAACCAAGTTCAAACAAAAGATAATTTGGTGTAAAAAGCATAATTTGACTTACAATATCAGGCGGTGTCAAAATACCAGCGATTATAAGTAGAATAATAACCACATAAGGACGACAGTTTTTTATAGTTTCATATGATACAATATCGAATTTAATAAGCGAATACGTTATTAAAGGTATCTGAAACATTACACCAAATGATAAAATAAGCCAGAAAGAAAGATTAACTACATTTGAAATTCCCATCATTGCATGAATATTTTCTGTTGCAAAACTCATACCAAAATTTATTACTAAAGGCAAAATTACAAACAGACAAAATAATACACCAAGAACAAATAATATGCTTGATGCAAATACTATTGATTTTACAAACTTTCTTTCACGCTCATAAAGAGCGCTTACACAAAAATTCCAGAGCTGTTTTGCAATATAAGGGAAACAGATAATTATATCTAGAATCAATGCAACTTTTATTTGAATCAAAAAAACTTCTGCAGGTGAAAAATAATTCAAAGCAATATTATTGTTTTTAATAATCAATTTTATAAACAAATCAAGACATCTGGGTGCTAAAAAAAGCATCGGAAATATCATAATTACAACGGCTCTGATGCATTTTAAAAGCATTAAACGAAATGCTTCAATATGGGAAATAATACTTTCATCTTTGTCTAACATAATTTAAACATCTTTAGGTTCATATTCTTCTGGTTTTTCGCCCTCATTTTCAATTGCTTTCTTAATTTCGTTGGCCTCATCCTCAATAATAGTTTTTGCTTTTTTATATTCGTATGAAGCTCTTCCAAGCGCCCTTGCAATTTCAGGGATTCTTTTACCGCCAAATAATAATACGATTACAACAACAATTAATAAAATTTCAGTTATACCAAGCGACATTTATAATTCTCCTTTTTCTATATCGTTTTCTGCTGTTTTACTGCAAATATATTTATTGCATTAAAATGACAAACATTTTTACAAGCCCCGCAACCAATACATTTTGAGCCGTCTATAACAGGCAATTTGCCCTCTTCTTTTATTATAGCACCATACGGACAAGCGTTTTTACATAAACCGCATTTCGTACAATTATTTTCTGCAATTGCTGCTATTGCAATACGAAGTTTCTTTTTTTCTTCTTGACTTAATCTTCTTATTGCTCCCGATGGACAAACTTCACCGCATAGGTTACAATCTGATTTGCAAAAACCTTTTGAATAGTCAAGATGTACAACAGGAAATTCTTTATTAGATTTTACAATAACTTTACCTGGACAGTTTTCAACACAAAGATTACAGTTAAGACAATTATTAATAATCCTTTCCTCTGAATCAGCACCAGGTGGAAGAATTACATCTTTATACTTCATTGATATTTTTTCTTTTAATAATATTCCGGTTTTATACATAATTCCAAACAATGCAATTGCTGCAGTACCAGTTATAATCTTTCGCCTTTTTAAACTAAATTTAATTCCTTTTTTAGGTTCTTTTCCATATTTTATAGCATTTTGCGTACATACATCAAGGCATTTTAAACACTTAACACACATTTCATTATCAACTGTTTTTTCTTTTGAATTAATACATCCTGCCTGACAATTCATCTGGCATTTTCCGCATTTGATACAAGAGTCTTTTTTTATATAAATTTTATTTAAAGATATTTTCGAAATCAGACCTAAAATTGCACCGGCAGGGCAAATATTTGTACAGAAAAATCTGTTTTTATAAAAGACAATTAATAATATCAACAAAAAAGCAATGACTCCGGGAAAAGAAATTGTAAATGTTTGACTAAAATAAGTGTACGGTTCAATATATCTTAA
>USEW01000103.1 GCA_900553845.1 uncultured bacterium | reverse complement strand
TTAATTTTTTCTAATATATTTGGTAGTGCTAAAAACATTTTTAGGTAAGCTATATTAAATCTATAAAGGCTCTCTTTTTTACTTTTATCTGATGCAAAACATTCATTT
The DNA here is from genome assembly GCA_900553845.1 of uncultured bacterium. Lineage (GTDB taxonomy): Bacteria > Cyanobacteriota > Vampirovibrionia > Gastranaerophilales > Gastranaerophilaceae > UMGS1477. The sequence continues at coordinate 6,677 of USEW01000103.1, read as the reverse complement.
ATACCATATAAATCATTTAAACTTATGTCTTTAAAACTAAAACTTTCTTTATATATTTCTTTATTAATTATATTTTCGAATTTGCGTTTATCATCAATAGCTGAATAATATTCCATTGAGTTAAGTTTTGAAAGTTCTTGTTTTAATTCCGGAGATGAGTTAAATATTGAAGTATAATATTCAATATCCTTAGGTCTTATTTTTCCATTATTTATGCTATTTTCAATTTCAACAATTTGGTTATCAACATAACGAAACGCTACATTTGAAAAGGATTGGTTATTAGGTTTATAAATAACAAAATCCCCCTTTTGTATATACTGTAATCCCATTTTTGTATGAGTACACCAGTTATGATAACTATGAGTTTGTAGAAACCTTACCCTATCTTCATATGCATCATCATCTAAAGATGTCTTTGGTATACATATTAAACAACCTATAACATTACCATTTTCATCTTTGTTTGTTTGTTTTAATATACCCATTTCTTCAAGCTGTTGGTCTTGGTGCTCTAATACAGTGTTTCTATATGTAACATTAAAATCTTGATTAGGATTGTTCAAACAGTTCTCTAAAACTTTTAATATAAAATCTTTTTTTAAAGGCATTGTATAAAAACTATAATCCCTTGTTTGAAGTCCGTTAATAACCGTTTGAGCAAGTGTTAATTTAAACATTTTAAAATCTTTTTCATAAAATGTTTCACTAACTTGTCGTCCATTTTCTTTATATTTGTTCATAATTTTTTCTCGAATGTTATCATCAAATTGGAAAGCATCTAATTCTGTTTGAACGTTATCTCTATACTCGTTATATTTTTGTATATCCAATACGGTATTATTATTACCTGACGTTTCAAATTTAGGCTCCTTAGTAAATATGCTTGCATACTGAGCATCATATAAAGATTCAAATGTTGAATCTTTCTTTTTAGTTTTTAGAAAAAAGCTAGCATATGGTTTAATTAAAGATTTTAAACAACTATCTTTTTTATAATTGTTTGATATCTGTTGTCTTTGTCCTTTTTGTTTTATAGGTCTTGTAACATTTGGCCTTTGAGCCAAAAACATTTCACCTGGAACTTTGCTAGGCGCGCCTTGTGCTTCTTGTTCTTTTTTTGCTTCATTTTTTATTGCGCCTAAAGCCTTTGTTGCTTTTAAAGCTGCTTTTTGTAAAACAACAGGTTCTGCAAAATGACCACGTATTGTATCAAAATTCATATTGATGCCTCCTTTTTAATATAAAACCATTGTTACTATAGTAGCACAAAAATAATATACTAAAAAAATGCTAAAAAGATAATAAGAACTTAATAAAAATTTACAAAACAAAAAGAACAATAATTAAATTAACTATTGTTCTTTTTTTATATTTTTAACTTTTTATTTTATGAACAACCTGAGAATCCGCAGTTAGGACAAACAAAACAACCCTCAGCCATATTTATTGTGCTTCCACATTCAGGACATTTACGCTCATCTTGTTGGTCAGTTTGAATTTCGTTTGATATAAATTCTTCAATTTTTGGTGTGTCTTTTTTCTCCAGATTCATTGGTTGTGTTAAACGTGAATTGTTCCGATAAACTGTTATGCCCTTTAGATTTTCGTTATATGCTAAAATATAAGCATCTTCTATATCGTTTAACGTTGCATTTTCTTCAAAATTCACAGTTTTTGAAACTGCATTATCAGTGTGAAGTTGAAATGCACTTTGCATTTTGACATGCCAGTATGGAGAAATATCATGTGCTGTTACAAATATTTGCTTGGCTTCATTTGGAACGTTGTTATTGTGCAAAATTGTGCCGTCTTGTAATATTTGTTTCATTAAACTGTCTGAGTAAAATCCACGTTCTTTTGCATAATCTCCAAAAACATCATTCGCTTCAATCAATTCAGTACCATCCATAATGTTACGCATAAATACGAGGCTAAATAGAGGTTCAACACCGCCTGAGCAATTTGCAATCATTGAAATTGTTCCTGTTGGAGCTATACATGTTGTAGTTGCATTGCGAATGCCGTATTTTTTAATTTCTTCATCAAGATTCTTCCAATCACTGTCAGTTATTAAACCTTGAGATTTACCTTTATATTTTTTGTATAAATAATTTTCACTATCATAAATAGAACCTTCAAAATTGTTAAATCTACCACGTTGTTTTGATAATTCAATTGATTTAACTTTTGAATGATAATCGATAAATTCCATAATTTGACCAGCTAATTTAGTTCCTTCCTCGGTATTATAACCAATGCCAAGTTTCATAAGCAAATCAGCCCACCCCATGACACCTAAACCGATTTTACGATTATCCTGAACCATTTTTGAAATTTCAGGAAGAGGGTAATTGTTAACAGTTATAACATTATCCAAGAAATGTATAGCAGTTTTTGTAACGTCCTTTAATTTGTCATAGTCAACAACAAGACCATTACTTGTTTCCTTAACCATAAGACCTAAATTTATAGAGCCTAAATTACATGCTTCATATGGAAGCAAAGGTACTTCACCGCATGGGTTTGTAGATTCAATTTCACCTATTTTTGGCGTCGGATTGTCTTTATTTATTCTATCAATAAATACAATTCCCGGCTCACCTGTTTGCCAAGCATGTTTTACAATTAAGTTAAATACTTTTTTTGCATTAAGTTTTGCAACTGATTTTTTTGTATTTGGATGAATTAAATCGTAATCAGAGTTTGTTTTAACTGCTTCCATAAATTTATCTGTTAAAGCAACAGATATATTAAAATTGTTTAATTTTGTAATATCTGACTTACAATCGATAAAATCTAAAATATCAGGGTGGTCAACACGTAAAATCCCCATGTTTGCTCCACGTCTTGTTCCACCCTGTTTAACAGCTTCTGTTGCTGCATTAAACACTTCCATAAAAGATACAGGACCTGATGAAACACCCATTGTTGATTTTACTACATCATTTTTTGGCCTTAATCTTGAAAACGAAAACCCGGTTCCACCACCTGATTTGTGTATTAAAGCTGTATTCTTTATTGTTTCAAAAATACCTTCCAATGAATCCTCAACAGGAAGTACAAAACAAGCTGAAAGCTGACCCAATTCTCGTCCTGCATTCATCAATGTTGGACTATTTGGCATGAAATAAAAATTTGTTATCATTTCATAAAATTTTCTTGCAGTTTCCTTTTTTTCTTTGTCATTTGCGCCAAATTGTAAATCACCTTCGGATATTGCGTTTGAAACTCTGACAAATAAATCATCAGGTGTTTCAATTGCATTACCTTCTTTATCTCTTTTTAAATATCTTTTTTCAAGAACTTTTTGTGCGTTTGTTGATAATTTTAATTTATTTTTCATATTTGTATTCAATTTAATATTCTCCTCTTGTAAACTATTTTTCATGACTTCTTTAATTTATTGTTTCTATATTTTAACTTACATATAACATTTATTGAACAATTCATGACTTTTTTGTAACATTTTGAAACTTATATTTTATGTAATATAAATTTTTTGACAATGTAAACTATATTAAGCCAAACTATTGCTAGCAAAAATTGAATACGTTGATAAAAATTAAGACCTGCGAATACATCTAATGTATTTTTTATAAAATTATTATAAATCAAGCTATTATACTTAAATTCAGTTGAAATAGTTGTAAAAAAGTTAGATTTTTGAGGTTTGAAGTTGTTGATAACAAAATCTTTTGTATGTTTATCCTGAATATATTGACAAGTATTAATAAAACCAACAACCCAAAACATATTTTGATAATATGGATGTGAGTTGTTAAATCCTCGGTTATAATCCTGAACTATTCTATCGGGTGTTATAATCTGATGTTTGCATACATGGATGGATCCTTTTTTATTAATTATTGAAATACCTAAAATTAAATGAGGAAACATGTTTGAAATGTTATACATTATATTTTGCATTACATCATTTGTTATATTTTCCGTTTTATAAATGGCTGAAGGTAAAAAAGTAAGTTGACGAAGAATGGTTGCAATATTTTCTTTTTTTCCTAAATCATACTGTGAAGTTAAAATAATATCGTTATTGTTTTTTATAGCTTCAATAACTTCATCAAAATGAGCAAAATCATAATTATCATCATCACATAAAACCCAAACATATTTTTTTGAAGCAATTTCAAAAGCCCTTGCAATATTGGCATTTCCACCAATATTTTTATTATGGATTATATGTTTTATATTTTTAAAATTTTGACAATATTCGTTTATAAGTTCATTTGTTCCATCATTTGATTTGTTATTTAAAATAGTAATATCTAAATCACACAAAGGAGAATTTGAAGCTAATATTTGCTTTAAAGTATTTTCCAAATATTCTTTACGATTATAAGTTATAAGAATTATCTCTAAAATATCGTTTATGCTGTTATTCATCAAAAAACCTTTTCTTTGCATTTTATACAAGAACTTTGTTAACAATCGGAACGATTTGGGATATTTTACTCATTAAATGTTCAAATTGAATAGGGTATAAAGATTGTGCTCCATCACATAAAGCAGCTTCTGGGTTGTTGTGTACTTCAATAATTAAACCGTCGCAACCACAAGCCACAGATGCCATTGACATAGCTTCAACTTTGTCTCTTAAACCAGTCGCATGTGAAGGGTCAACAATAATCGGTAGATGTGATATTTTTTTAACAATTGGAATAGCCGATAAATCAAGTGTGTTTCGGGTCATTTTTTCAAAAGTACGTATACCTCGTTCACATAAAATAACGTTTCTGTTACCGCCTGCCATAATATATTCAGCAGACATTAACCATTCTTCAATAGTCGAGCATAATCCGCGTTTTAAAACAACAGGTCTATTAATTTTTCCAAGTTCTTTTAGTAAGGTAAAATTTTGCATATTTCTTGCACCAACTTGAAAAACATCAACATAATTTAAAAACATATCAATATGTGAAGCATCCATTATTTCACAAGTGCATGCCATATTATATTTATCACAAACATTACGCATAATTTTAAGACCGTCTTCTCCCAATCCTTGAAAAGCATAAGGCGACGTTCTTGGTTTAAAAGCACCTCCTCTTAAAATTTTTACTCCCATTTTTGATAACTGAGAAGCAACTTCATCCATTTGTTCCAATGTTTCAATGCTGCAAGGACCTGCTATAATTCCTATATTATTTCCACCTATTTTAACACCGTTGACTTCAATAATTGTGTCAAGTGTTTGAAACTGACGGCTTACAAGTTTATAAGGAGATGTAATTTTTATAACTTCATTAACACCATCTAAAAGCTCAATATTTCGGGGGTCAAGCTGTCCCTGCCCAACAATACCAATAACCGTATGCAAAGCGCCTTTTGATAAATGTGTGTCAAAACCTTTTTCTTTTATATAGTTAACAACATTATTTATTTGAGATTCTTTTACATTCTGATTCATTACAACAAGCATTTAAAATTTCCTTTATAAATTTATTAATTATCATAACTTTAAGTATAATTTAAAAATAAAAAATTTAAAATTTTTTAAAATAACAAGTGTCATCTTTACAATATATAATAAATGTTGTAAAAGCGTACTACACTTGACATTTAAAGCAAAAATGTTACTACACTATAAAATAAAAACATTTTAGCAAAATGAATAAAAATCCATATTTATCAGGCTTTTTTAAGAATGTAAATGATTATTAAAATTTTAAAAAAAAATTAAAAAAAAGACTTGACATTTAAAATAATGTATCGTACTATATAGAAGTGGACATTAAAGTGTATGATTCACACTAAAGAAGATTTGAAATGAATAAAATACATATATTTAAGTCGAAATATTAACAATTTAAACAAAAAAAGGAAATTAAACTCCTAAATATTAGCACAAATAAAGACCATTAAGATGCAGAAAACAACCACTCGAAAGAGTGGATTTTTTTATTTATATTTTTACTGCAAATAAAAGTGTTAATTTGACACTTTTTATATACTTTTCATCATCTCATTATACATATCTAAATATTTCTGTGCATTTTTTACATCGTTAAGTTTTTTGTATACAAATGCAATGTTATAGTATAATTCAGGGAGGTTTTTATTGTACTTTAAAGCGTTATAATATGCTTTTTTTGCATATTTAAAGTTACCTGATTTAAAATAGGCATTTCCAAGATTAAAATAGGCATATGAAAAATCAGATTTATATTTTATTGCTTTTTTGTAACAAACAATAGCGTTATTTATCTGATTGTTATCAGCATATAAGTTTCCAAGATTATAGTATGCTTTATAATATTTTTCATCAAGTTGTATTGCTTTTTGAAGAGAAAATATGGCATCAAGCGGTCTTTCATAATCAGATAAAATATTTGCCATAATAAAATATGCAAGCGGTGTTTTATTTTTATCTTCAACATTATTTAGCATATGAAAAGCAAGTTCATATTTATTTTCGTTATACAATACACAAGCTTGGTTTATTAAATCATCTGCAATGTCATCTTGAGTTTCGATAAGTTTTAATTTTTGCCCTATTTCAAGTGTTTTCAAATCATCATAGTTATAAGAACCATCAAGAACGCTTCTCAATTTTATCGCACCGTATGCGTTTGAATAAGTAAAACAAAATATTATTAATAACAATAGTATACTTTTTTTCATTTTAATTGTATTATATAACATTTAAAAAAATTTTC
>USEW01000102.1 GCA_900553845.1 uncultured bacterium | reverse complement strand
TTATTAGCAAGGGAGAGATTCGAACTCTCGACCTCACGGGTATGAGCCGTGCGCTCTCACCAACTGAGCTACCTTGCCATTTGTTATTATTATCCATTAAAACAATAAAAATATCAAGTACTTTTTTAAATTACAATAAAATCCCCGCGATACAAGCTGAGACATATGAAGCAAAAGTTCCGCAAACAAGAGCTTTTATGCCAAGTCTTGAAAGGTTTTTTCGTTGTTTTGGTGCCATTTCGCCAACACCTCCAATTAATATTGCTATTGAGCCAAGGTTTGCAAATCCGCATAGAGCAAATGTCGAAATTATAAAACTTTTTTCACTTATTATATTTTTTATTGACACTAAATCTATATATGCTATGGTTTCGTTCAGAATAAATTTCTCACCCAATAACGCACCTATTGTTGCTGATTCGTTAAATGGAACACCCATAAGATATGCAAATATTGCAAAGATTTTTCCCACAATCATCTTCATTGAAAGATTAGTTAAATCAAACCCCATAAACATTTGGCTTAAGTGAAGATTATTATGAAGAAATAAACCGAATTTTACAAGAGCCCAATCTATCATTGCAATCAAAGCAACAAGTGCTATTAAAACAGCAACAACATTGATTGTAACCCTCATGCCTTCTTGTGCTCCCATGGCAATTGAGTCAATAACATTGACGTGTGTTCGTCGTCTTGATATTTTAATATCATTCATTGTTTTTGGCTCATCAGTTTCAGGATACACTATTTTTGAAATAACTAATGCCCCTGGAGCTGCCATTATTGAAGCAGCAAGAAGATACTGTGCAGGTATACCCATACCAACATATATTGCCATAACACCGCCTGAAATACAGGCAAGCGAACCTGTCATTGAAGAGAGTATTTCGGATTTTGTAAGATTTGGCAAATAAGGCTTTATCAAAGACTGTGCAGCAACCTGCCCTACAAAAGAAGAGGCAAGATTGGATAAAGCCTCTGCGCCTGAAACATTTAAAAGTTTGTTCATTAACTTTCCTAAAAATGCTACAACACGCTGCATTATGCCGTAATAATATAAAATGTTAACAAGAACCATCATAAATATCATTGCACCCATAAGTTGAAGTGCAAAAATATGTGAATTTTGTCCGAAAAGTTCGGTTAATTTTTCAGGATTTCGAGTTAGCGGTCCAAAAACAAAGTCTGACCCAATCTTTGCAAAATCAAGTATTTTTTGAATAAATCCGCCAATCGCCTGAAATATTTTTATACCCAAAGGCACTTTTAATATAAATACGCCAAGTAGAAATTGGAGTAAAAACGCACTTGTTATTGTTTTAACAGAAATTCTTTTTTTGTTATTTGACATTAAAAATGATAAAAACAAAATAAATATAATACCAAATATTCCAAATAATCTGTCCATAACCTCTCACTTTCCGCATATATCAATTATTAATTATGCTTTTTATTTTACTTTAAAAATATTTTATGTTTAATAAAATGTTACAATTTTTTAATATTTTAGTTAAAACTAGCAAAAAAATATTTTTTCAATTATTAAAACAAATATAATGGTTATAGATTTTTATCCAATGGTATCTAAAATGGAATTTACACCATATAAAAGTGTTGAGTTTCAAAGCAATAATAATCAAAACGATGCTGCAACAGTAAAAAAGGACAATCAAAACCAAAGCCGCACGGTGAAAGTAGTTAATCCGAATGTAAAGGAATATCCTATTGTCCGCTTACAAGCACCGCAGCAGGGTTTTGTAGTACCTCAGAATATTGCATTAAGATATAATGATAAATCTCAGAACAGGGATTTTGTCTATGGCGTAATAGGTGCGGTCGTCACAACGCTTGTTATCGGAGTTGGATTATTGATGAAAAACACGAATCTACGGCAAAAGATATCATCCTGGTACAAAAAAACCTCGGAGGTAAAAAACTCATACCATCCCAATATAGTGCTTGACAATGCAAATGATATTAAAACGTACCGTGAAAATGTTGTTAGAAATCTTTCTAATGACAAACGCTATCGAAATGACTTAAAATGTATTGATATTTTTACGGGAAATAAAGAGCCCAATGAAATTAAAGATATTGTTTCTGATGTTTATGAAATAGCGAAAACAATAAGTTATAGTAACTACAAAACGCCAAAAGTATCGGTGCTTTTAAAACAGGATGCTGGAATTTTGAATTTAACCAACATGGATTCAAGCCTTGATGAGCTTGATGCTGACATTTTGAAAAAGGGAGTTTTGGAGAAGATAAGAGAAATAAAACTTGGGTTTGTTGCAAAAGACAACGATTATGCAGTATATACAAAAGCGACTATTGCGCGCAGTAAAAATGAAACTAATTATGCATTAAATATAGCACGTTCCATAAGGCGTTTTTTTGGGAGCTTTTCTGATTAGTAATATAAGTTTTCAAATCTTTAATTAATAGTTTGTAGGCCGGATTTACAAATCCTACATTTCTATTTAAAGCAAGAGAAAAAATACATTAAATGATGTATTTTAAATAAAAATGTGCATAATTTTGACAAAAAAACCGATTTCATTAAAAGAAAAATAAAAGCCAAATATGGCAGGGTTGAGTTGCTAAAAACATCCTCACCCCAGCCCTCTGAACTTAAAAAAGAGAGGGTGCATAATTACTTTAAAATTTAAATCTCACCCCAAATCTCTGAATTTATAAAGGAGAGGAAAAAAGCGAAATCCAAATTGAGCAACGAGGCAAGATATGGTATTAAAAGGAAAAGTAAATAACATTGAAAACGGTATGGTATCGAGTCTAAGAGCTATGCATGTTGCAACAGCACGTTTTAATATGCACAATGATAACGTATCAGGGTTTGACAAAATAGGCTATCAACGTCAGGAAGCAGTTATCTCATCGTTTGCAGAATTTTTGGGTATAGACGGACTTGCCCAGACAACAAACGACGAAGTAGGCCGTATAGCCGTAAGTGATAATCCGCTTGATGTTGCAATAACAGAAAAAGGATATTTCCAACATCTTTCAAATGATGGTATTAAGCTAAGCCGCGATGGTCGTTTTAAAATAAATAAAGAAGGCGATCTGCTTACACTTGCAAACGATAAAGTACTTTCAACATCAGGAAGCCCTATTAAACTTCCGTTTTTGCCGGAGGACCTTAAAGATATAAAAATTGATGATAATGGCAAAATTACAATCTACAATAAAACAACTAACGAAATGGAATACGTTGACAGCATTTCGGTTGTTTCAAATAATAACGTTGCAGTTGTAAATCCGCATTTAAAGCAGGGTTATAAAGAGTATTCAAACGTTAGCTTACAGGAAGAATTTATTAATATTTTTCCTATAACTAAAAACTTTGACGCAAATAGACAAATGTTTATTATTCAAAGTAACAATTTATCCAAGGTAATATCAGAAATAGGAAAGGCATAAGACATATAAATGGCACACGGATATAACTTACAGGCAATAATAAGACGCGGATTGAATAACTCTGTTGTGCAATTTGACAGACTTGCACAGATATCATCGAATTTGTCGAATTACAATACAAATGCTTATAAATCTGTATCATTTGCGCAAATATTGACAGAAGACGGATTTGTTGAAGGCTTAACACGTCGTTACGATTCACAAGGTCCTATAATACAGACATCCCGGGATTTTGATATTGCTATTGATGGTAAAGGATATATCCCTGTAACATCACCAACCGGTGAAGTCGCATACACACGTGAAGGGTCTTTTAAACTTGATAAAGACGGTAACTTGATTACTGTTGACGGGTGGTTAGTAGGTGATGGAATTAAACTACCTGTCAACTACGAAAGATTCCGTGTAGAAGCAGACGGCACCTGTTATGTTGAATACTATGGAGACAAACCCAAGGAAGTAATAGGAAAAATTCCACTTGTCACTTTTTCCAATTCGGAAGGACTTATCCAGGGTGAATCTAATAAATATTACATAACCGAGCACTCAGGTGAGCCAATGCTGCAAAAAGACCATAACAAAATAAAACATGGATGCATTGAACGCTCAAATGTTGATATTTACGAAAGTGTTTATGACATAATGCGTATGAATGCTTCTATGTTATCAAGTTTTAGACTTTTGAAAGTAGTTGATGATTTGTATACTAAGTCAATAAATTTAAGGCAGTAGAATAGCCTAAGCTGTGTGAAAAAAAACTATATGTCAGATTTACAAATTTGGCATTTCTACTTAAAGTTAGAGAAAAAATACATTAAATAATGTATTTTAAATAAAAACGTGCATAATTTTGACAAAAAAACCGATTTCATTAAAAGAGAAACAAAAGCCAAATTTATAGCAGGGTAAAGTTGATAAAAACAACCTCACTTTAGTATGTATGTTGGATTTACAAATCCAACATATCTACTTAAAAGGAGAGGAAAAAATAAATAAAGGAAAAGGATGAAATAATGAACAATTTCAATGGAATAGATAAAGTTGGCAACATGCTGAATCTTATCTCACAAAAACAAAAAGCTATAAGTATAAATCTTGCTAATATTGACACACCTAATTATGTGCGTCAAGATGTTGATTTTTCGCAATATTTAAACGGAGCTTCAAATTCAATTGAAACAAAACTTGCAAATACACTTGGTGCTTCACCGTATTTAATACAAAATTCAAACGAGAAAGTTAATCCTGCAAATGAACTTGTTGAAATGCAAAAAAATTCACTTTTATATGCCATGGCTGTACGTAATATTTCAAGTACAATTTCCCAGATGAGAACCGCTATAAACGTTGGTAAATAATATTTGAAATAAAAAATAAAGGAGATAAAATATGGGTATTTGGGATTCAATAGAACTTGGCGCACAAAGTCTTGATGTGCATGGTAAAAGGTTGGATATCCATGCAAGAAATATAGCAAATTTGGATACACCAAATTATGTAAGAAAAATTCCTTTAATAAACTCTAAAGACAATGTGTCGTTTACGAATGTACTTGGTTCTTTAAAAGATAAAACATTTGAACATTCTTCATCGGTTCCTTTTTTAAGTGGAGGGGTATCATTTGGCGGTGTTGTTGAGGATCCTACTTTGGGCGATAAAATATACCAGCCCGGTCATCCAGATGCAGATGAAAACGGATATATAAGATCTTCAAATGTGAACCCAATGGTTGATATGGCAGATGCTATGCTGGCGCAAAGAGCATATGAAGCAAATTTAGCTATAATTTCAATAACAAAAACTATGGCGCAAAGAGCTGTTGAAATAGGTAAATAAAATATATATTAAATAATTAGGAAAGTTAAAACAGGATGTTTTCACCAAGAATACAAAGCTTAATAGATTCTTCAGGACGTGAAGCCGCTTTAAAAAGAGCTATGGCATTAACTACCTATACAAATGCACTTGAAAATAACCAAAAAATAAATGAAAATATTACAAACCAAACAGCAAACTTTTATGATGTACTTAAATCAAGTTCACAACAGCAATTTAAAACATCAAATAAAAACGTAAAATTCGGAGAACTGTCAACATTAAGCCGTCTAAACCAAACAGCAGACTTAAATAAAATATCAAATACCGAAACAGGTTCATCAAAAAATAAAATAATGACAATCATCGAAAATGCAGCTAAAAAATACAATATTGACGACAAACTTATAAAAGCTCTTGTTAAACAGGAATCAGGTTTTAATCCAAATGCAACTTCAAAAGCAGGTGCCATGGGTTTAATGCAGCTTATGCCCTCAACAGCAAAAGGCCTTGGAGTTACAAATCCTTATGACCCGGTTGAAAATGTCGAGGGCGGAACAAGGTATTTAAAATCAATGCTTGACAGATACAACGGTAATATAATCCTCGCGCTTGCAGCATATAATGCAGGACCGGGAAATGTAAATAAATACGAAGGCGTACCGCCATTTAAAGAAACACAGAATTATGTAAAAAATATTCTTGCAAATTACCTATAAGAAAAAAGGAAAAGGAAACAATTGAACTTTAACGCTTAAAGCGGGGGAATATATAAAAAAAAGGAAAAGAATGATTGAAAACAAAAAACTTGAAGTGAATACAAATATAAATGCACACATCAAAGGCAACCTTTGCACAGATATTAATAATTATATATATAATGCCCTCCGGGCGGTGCAACTGTCTTGGATTTGCTCCAAGCTCACAGAGCCTTGCCTTTTGCCCTTTGGGCAAGTCGGCTCGGTCTGTTCGCCATCCGGATTCGCTTCGCTCCATCCGTACGCAAATCCGCTTTTGGTGCCAAAAGTAACCAAAACCGTACCCTAAAGGGCATCCTCCCTTGTACGGCTCAGCCTTTCAGGCTTTGCCTACAAGAGGAGCTACAACCGACTTGCCGCTTACATTCTTACTAATTTCGACCCAAAGCCTTCGTAACTCGCGCACTTCGTGCGCTCAAACAAACTTGGCTTTGACGTTGTCTCAATAAGTAATAATTGTTCGCGGCTGCGAATGGGTTGCATTTGTTGGGCGCATTTCGTATTTTTGAATCTCCTCTTCAAACTCAGGCGATGGCCGTTGGGTGACAATAAACGGCAATTATATTTTTATGAAGATTAAATGTTATTATTATATATTGCATTTGGTGCGTGTATTTGTATTTTTATTCATCTTCTTTAAAGTAAACTTATTAAAATAAGTATAGGGGATATTGAAATATTTTAATTATATGCTTATTATAAAATAAGAAAGGATAAAGGGCGATATCTTGGATTACGTCGGGTTCGGAACCGTAGCAACTCCGTTTCGCAATTTAACAATTGC
>USEW01000101.1 GCA_900553845.1 uncultured bacterium | reverse complement strand
AAACAAAGCATTTGCTCATTATCGTTATTAATATAATTATTAATATAATAAAAATATAAAAAACACATTGATTGTAATTAACCGATGTGTTTTTTATCTATGATAATTTTCATTATTAAGTATTTTAAAAGCACGATATATTTGTTCAAGTAAGATAACACGTATCATTTGATGAGTAAATGTCATTTTGGAAAAACTTAGTTTAAAATGAGCTTCTTTTGATATTATTTCATCAAGACCGTTTGCACCACCTATAATAAATGTTAATTCATTGATACCTTCATTTGATATATCTTTAATCTTTCTTGCAAAATCAATCGAATTAAGCTGTTTCCCTTCAATTTCCAAAGTAATTATATAAGAAAACTTATTTAAATATTGTAATATCTTCTTTGCTTCAGATTGTTTATATTTTTCCAAATCTTTTTCATCCATTATAGATTCACTTGAAATTTCAATAATTTTCAAGCTGCAATAAGGACTCAAACGTTTGATGTACTCACTTATTGATTGTTTAAAATAAGTTTCTTTTATTTTGCCAACTGCTATAAATGTTATATTCATTATTTTTCAATATTAATGGGTACATAACCAAGCCTGGTCATAAATTTAATGCTGCGTGACTTTAATGAATTTTTATTAACAAATTCTTTATTATTTTTATCTATATCTGATTTTTTATTGTCGTTTTGATAATTGAAAATGAATTTTGTAAGTTCGGGACTTAGCATCTACAAATCTCCTGATTCAAATTTATAAAAATATAAACAAAAAGTTTACTATATAATTAAACCAAATAAATGTAAAAAATTGTCTTTTTTTTTAATATCTTTTACAAATTTTAATATTAAGATTCAAAAGTTTATGATATCAATGGTTTTATTTTTTTATATTTATGTTAAAATATTTTAAGAAATGGATTTTTTATGATTGAATATGCAGTAAGACTTGTTAAAAATAAATTCTATGCTCTTAACCTTAAAGAGGGTATGGATATAAAACATGGTGATTATATTGTAGTTATGACTGACAAAGGTGAAGAAGTTGCAAAAGTTTTTAAAGTATGTTCAAAAATTGCCAAAATCTGGGAAACAAATAAGCCTGAATATGTAAACGTTGTCAAGATTTTAAATAAAGAAGAAATTGCAAAACTTGATGATATAAAAACAGATGAGGATACTGCTTATAAAAAATGTCTTGATTTAATAAGCAAGCACAAGCTTGGAATGAATCTTGTTAAAGTTAAGTATACTTATGATAAAAGAAAAATTACTTTTTATTATACTGCAAAAGAACGTATTGATTTTCGAGAATTGTTAAAAGATTTAACACAAACCTTTAAAAGAACCCGCATTGACCTAAGACATATAGGAGTACGCGATGAAACTTCTATTATGGAAGGAGTAGGTATTTGCGGAAAAGGATTTTGCTGCTGTGGCTATTTGAAAAAATTTGAAAATACGAATATAAAACTTGCAAAAGACCAAAATCTTCCTATTTCGCCTGGAAAAGTTTCAGGAACATGTGGAAGATTGTTATGCTGTCTAAATTATGAATACTCAAATTATATCGAAGCCGCAAAAGGTATGCCACCTGTCGGTTCTGTTGTAATGACATCAGATGGTCTTGGTAAAGTCTGTCAGCTTAACTTCCTTAATTCCAAAATATATGTAAAACTTGAAGATGGCAAAATTAAAGAATATTTAAAAGAAAATCTTGAAATGGTAGATACTGATGTAAATATTGATATTGAAACACCTTTTAATTATTCTGACCATAATGATGATATGGAAATTGATATGAAACAGCTTGAAGACGATAGAAATAGTTCGACTGGCAATGTTTAACAACTTTTAAAAGATTTATTAAATACTGTTTTATCAAATGTCATTGAGTTAAATGTTATTGTATTTTTTGAATTTGTTTTGCCAATTATTTTATAATCTATGAGGTTTTTATTAAGCATATTTTCCAAACATTCTGTTTTATTTGTTGAAATCAGGTATTTTGAAGATGCAGTTTCTCCAAAAAGTTCTACATAACTATCATCTTCTTCCTTCATATTAAAAATTAACATTCCTTTAAAACCAAGATTTTTTTTATAAAGTCCTTTAAATAATGCAGCAAAAAGACCTCCGGTATTTATAGGCACGCAGGCATTAATTATTCTTTTTTTATTTAAATCAAATATTATTTCTTTATGCATTATTTCATTTTTATAATTAATTTTATCAATTTTACCGCACAAACTGTCATAAAGTACATATTGATAAAAACTTCCGCCTATATTCATTTTTTTATCTAGGGGTTTTCCAAGCAAAAATATTGTTTCTCCATCTGAAAAATAGTTTTTTATAATAGATTTATAATTATCTGTTCTTCCAACCATACTTATAACAACGGTTGGAAAAATAGCACTATTATTTGTTTCGTTATACATTGAAACATTACCTGAAACGATAGGGATACTCATTTTTTTTGAAATATTTGCCAACCCTTCAACAGATTTTACAAATTGATAACTTATATCATCATTTTTAATATCTGCAAAATTTAAACAATTCGTTAAACCAATAGGCTCAAATCCACGCGAAACAAGTTTACGATAGGAATCCATAAATGAAGATTCAACACCATTTTTTGGAGAAATATAAACTTTTTGAGGATTTGAATCAATCGTTATGCCAAGAATATTATTTTCATCAATATAAACTGATGACACACCACCCAAAGGATTTGAAGCTATTATTGTTTTATTTCCAATTGTATAATCAAATTGTTCATATATATCGCTTTTTTCATTAAAATTAGGATGTGAAAGTATTTTGCATATATCTTTTTCCAAATTGCTTTTATGCTTTTGTTTTTTTTCTTTCTCAAGAATTTTAATATATAAAGGCTTTTTCACTTCTAATTTATATTCAAAAAGACTATTTAAAATGTTTAACGGCAAAGAAGCTAATAAATCATTATTATAATAAACATTATATTTTTTTTCTTCAATTGTTTCCCCAATAACAGAAGCCTCTATTTCATATTTACCTGCAATATTTAAAACTTTTTCAATATATTCATCTTCAACAAGAATTACCATACGTTCCTGTGATTCAGATAAACTAATCTGTTGGGGTGTTATATTTTTTTCTCTTAAATGAACTTTGTTTAAAAATAAATTAATACCGCAAGCTCCTTTTGCTGAAAGTTCTGAGGTTGAAGATAAAATACCAGCCGCTCCGCAATCCTGGGATGCATATACAAGTTTTTTATCAAATATTTCTTTTAATCCCATAATTAATTTTCTTTTCATAAAAGGATCT
This sequence comes from uncultured bacterium, assembly GCA_900553845.1. Taxonomy (GTDB): domain Bacteria; phylum Cyanobacteriota; class Vampirovibrionia; order Gastranaerophilales; family Gastranaerophilaceae; genus UMGS1477. Next base: position 3,484 of record USEW01000101.1, on the reverse strand, counting down.
GAAATCTGAACGGACAGTTTATCATTTTTTTCCTCGTGTTGATTATGTGAATTTAAATTTTTCGAAGCAAAAGTCGCACCATTAACACCATCTTTTCCTGTTACGGCTCCAATCAAAATAACTTTTAACCCTGGTTTTGCAGTTGACAAAACAACATCAGAAGGGTTTACAATGCCTAAAGCAAGTACATTTACAATTGCATAATTATTATAACAATCCAGAAATTGTGTTTCTCCGCATATTGTAGGAATACCAATTGAGTTTCCATATGTACTTATTCCTCGTACAACTTCATTAAAAAGATTCTTGTTTTTTCTATTATCCTGTCTGCCAAACTTAATCGAATTACCAAGCAGAATACATTTACAATTTAAAGTCAAAATATCTCTGACTATCCCGCCAATACCAGTTGCCGCACCTTCATAAGGACTCACAGCGCTTGGATGATTATGTGATTCAAGTTTAAAAAATATATATTTATCATCAAGTTGTATAGCACCTGCGTTTTCATTTGGCATTATCGCGTTTTTACTTCTAAATTTTTTTAAATAGAACTTTGAATGTTTATAAGAACAATGCTCGCTTGACATTGATGCAAGAATCATTGTTTCAAAATCGTTCGGTTCACGTTTAAGTTTTTTTTTGATAATTTCGTATTCTTCTTTTGTCAATGTATATAAATTTTTATCCATAATTTTAGATCTTTAACAAAATATCTTCCTTAATTAACTCAAAAAATATACGACCATCATGGCTTTTAGAATAGTCAAATACGGCGCGCTCGGGATGCGGCATAAGCCCTATTATCTTTTTTTCTTTGTCATAAAGTCCTGCTATTGATAATATTGAACCATTTATATTATCCTTATATTTTAAAAAATCCATATTTTTTTCTTTTATAATCTTAATATCATTTTCATTTGCATAAAACCTGCCTTCAAAATGCGCAAGAGGTAAGTTTATATTTGTAGAACATTTGTTATTAAAAAAATTATTCTTCAATTCTAAATCTGCATATTTAGAAATAAACTTATTATTTATATTATATGTTAAAACCCCTGGAAGCAAAGAGGCTTCGCATAAAATCTGAAAACCGTTGCAAATGCCAAGAACAAGACCTTGTTTATTGTTGATATATTCTTTTATTTTAAAAACAACAGGACTAAACTTAGCAAGACGTCCAGAGGCAACATAATCTCCGAACGAAAAGCCACCTGGGAGTACAAGCATTTTATATTTAGCCAGATTTAATGCATTATCACTATGAAATATATAATTGCATTTGTACCCTAAAAATTTTAAAGCATGATAAGTATCCTCTTCGCAATTAGTTCCTGGAAAAACAACAATGCCAACTTTCATAATTTTTCAACTCCGACAATACTATAAATTTCAAGAATAGGATTTATAAAAACATCTTCAATAATATTAACAGCTTTTAACCTAGCATTATTGTCGTCATTTGCTTCAACATTAAACTCAAAATATTTTCCAACATGCACGTCAGGACTATAAGAATATGAATCAATATGTTTTAAAACATTTGAAACCGCTTCTCCTTTTGCATCTTTAATACCGTCTTTTAATTTAACTATTACTTTATATTTAAATATCATATTAATATTATACATATAAAATATTTAATAATATATGAATTTTATGCTAGAATGAAATTATGAATGAATATAAATTTATTGCTAATAATCTAAATGATACAAAAAAACTGGCTAGGAATTTTGCATTATTTTTAAAAAATGGAGCCTGTATTTGTCTTTATGGTGATATAGGAGCAGGCAAGACGGCTTTTTGCAAAGAAGTTTCAAAGGCACTTGGTGTAAAAGAGGAAATAACAAGTCCAAGCTTTGTTATATTAAATGAATATAAAACAGGGATTGTTCCTATTTACCACTTTGATTTATACCGCCTTGAAAATGAAGGAGTTAAATCAGTATTTGACGAGCTTGAAGAATACACAAATTCAAATGTTGTAACCTTTATTGAATGGGCTGAATTTTCAAATTTAACAACACCCTTTGAATGTATTAATATCCAAATTAGTTATATTAGTGAAACAAAACGAGAATTCATTTTTACATCAGAATCAGAGAAATATTCCACTATAATAAAAGGCATGAACAAAAATGAAAATATTATGCTTTGATACAGCTTTAAATAAACTTTATATAGCATTGGGCGAAGAAGATAAAGTTTTATATTCAAAAATTATTGAAAATGAAAACAATAATTATGCAAGTGCAAAGCTTGTACCATCTATTGTTGAAATATTGTCAAAATTTTCACTTACTTTAAAAGATATTAATGCTGTAGGAGTAAATATAGGTCCTGGAAGTTTTACCGGGATTCGTGCTGCTTTAGCAATATCAAAAGTCATTTCTTCCCAATTAGATATTCCTCTTGTTGGTGTTAATTCTTTTGAGATATTATCACTTTTAAAAACTAAGAATAAAAAAACAGCGGTTGTTATTGATGCAAGAAAAAATAACGCATTTATATCAATATTTGAAAATGACAAATGCATTCTTGAACCTAAAATGGTTAGCTGTGATAATTTATATAAACTGACACAAAATGCAGAAATTATAGCCGATGAAAAAATATCAAATATTCTAAATGATACTTTAAACTACGAACTTTATAATTTGGATTTAGGCGAAAAGCTGCTAAAAATAACATATAAAAAATTATTAACTGAAAAAGACAATAAAAAATTTTTATCAGGAAATATTACACCATTATACCTTCAGGAACCATTCATAAGTAAACCAAAGTCAATAATGGGAGGTGCTAAAAATTGATTTTTAGAATTACGCCTGGGTGCATAAGCAGTTTAATATTATTAATACTTTTTGTTATGTTTTTTAAATTATGGGTGTTTTTATTTTTACTTATTTTAATAATACCTTTTATAAAAAATTGCTGCCGTATATTAAAAGATTCTAAAGAAAATAAAAAACATCTCAAATACGAACCAAAAGAAGGCGAGACTTATAAAATATGCCCATTCTGTTCAAGTAAACTTAGACGCGATGAAACTTTTTGTTTTAATTGTAAAAGGCATTTGCCATAATAAACCAAAATTAGGTTTTAAATATTGAACCTGCTAAATCAATAGCTTGTTTTGCAATTTCTTTTCCTTCTTGTTTAGCAGCATCTTTAGCAATACTTACTGCACCATCTAAAAATGCACCACCTATTTGGCCGGCAATCTTACCTGCTTTTTGTGTAAATGAATTACCATTATTGTTATCATAATTGTTATTGCCCTGTCCTTGTATGCTCATTGATGACATATAATTTAGCCTCCTTATTTTAAACCTTTTCATCTTTCTTATATATATAAAGTATTCAAATTCTATATAATTCCAATATTTAAAATAATTTTTACTATTTACTACAGAAGACATTGGAGATGCAATTAAAGGATAAAATTGATTTTCACTAGGATCTTCTATTTTATATGTAA